>NZ_JBHMCY010000018.1:64656-111130 GCF_042430725.1 Streptomyces cinereospinus
ACCTGTGCGTGGCCGTGGGCGCCCATCGGCGTTCCCGGCCGCGGCCGGGAACCGGTCGCCGCGGCGGTCCCGAGCGCCGAGAACCAGCAGGGGAGATCCCCTCACACGCCGGCCACCTCCGCCTGCGGGCCCGAGTCCCCCGTCGTGCCGGCGCCCGTGTCGTGCGACGTCGTCCTCGTCGGATACGGCCCTGCCGGGATGGTGACCGGATCGTTCGGCGGGCGCCTCGGCGCGATCGAACGGAACACCGCAGACGGAGAACGCACGGCCGAGTGGCCTGGCGACAGTCGGCGCCGAGTCCCGCGCGGCAGCGGAGGCGGCGCGCGGACGGAACCGTGCTGCCCGGCGGCATCAGGAAGAACACCGTTCGGGGCCGGCGGCTCGACGCAGGGAGCGCCACTCTCCGGCCGAGGCTGTTCGACGACGGTTTCCAGATCCGCTGATCCCCTGATTTCCTGACATGAGGTGGTCTCACCGGGCCGACCGGCCCGGTGAGGCCTTCTCGGTCTGACGGTTCGCGGGCCGCTCCGGCGGCCGGCACCTTACGGAGGGTTGACCACCGACTGATCGCGCGCTTCACTATGCATGAAGTCGATGAACATAAGTGAAATGCGGGGGCGGCGGAGGCCGCCCGGCTGATCGGGCGCCGCGGAAGGGAATCAGCGAAGATGACCGCTCACCAATGGACGAGACGACAGGTCCTGAACACCGCCGCGGGCACGGGGGCCGCCGCGCTCGGCGCGTCCACGGTGATGGGCACCGGCGTCGCCCAGGCCGACGAGGGCGGGCCCGATCCGAGGTCGCGCATGAGGATCATCGCCATCGAGGAAGCCGTGATGCTGCCGGGCCTCGTCACCCAGGGCACGGCGCTGAACGGCGCCATCCCCTTCAAGCCCGAAGTGGCCGCGCAGTGGATGAAGCGGCTGCCGGACATCACCGAGTACCGACTCGCCGACATGGACGAGAACGGCGTCACCATGCAGGTGCTGTCGCTCACCCCGCCCGGGGTGCAGATGCAGCCCGACGCGGCCATCGCCGTGGCGGACGCCCAGCGAGCCAACGACGCCCTGGCCGGCATCATCGCGGCGCACCCGACCCGGTTCGGCGGGCTCGCCGCCCTGCCCCTGCAGAACCCCCAGGCAGCCGTACGGGAAGCCAGGCGCGCCATGGACGACCTCGGCATGGCCGGGTTCCTCGTCAACGGCCACACCTGCGGGCACTACCTGGACGAGCCGCAGTTCCGGGAGGTGTGGGCGGCGCTGGAGGAACTCGGCGCGGCGCTCTACCTGCACCCGACCCCGGCCCCGTCCGGCGACTGGGGCCTCACGCAGAACCGGCCCGAACTCGTCGGTCCTCTGTACAGCTGGGCGGCCGAGACGGCGGGGCACGCCCTGCGCGTCATCCTCGGCGGGGTGTTCGACGACTTCCCCGGTGCCAAGCTCATCCTGGGGCACATGGGCGAGTTCCTGCCCTTCCACATGCCCCGCCTCGACGTGCAGATCGAGAACATCACCACGCGCGTGGCGTTGAAGAAGAAGCCGTCCGAATACCTCGTCGACAACATCGCCATCACCACCTCCGGGGTGATGGACGACACCATGCTCCAGGCCGCGATCAAGGCGGTGGGCATCGACAACGTGCTCTTCGCCATCGACTACCCGTTCGAGAAGAGCGCTCAGGCCGTCGGGTTCCTGCGCAACGCGCACCTGACGCCCGCCCAGCGCAGGAAGATCGCCCACGGCAACGCCGAACGCATCCTGCAGCTGTAACGCCCGGCCCGACCGCGGCGGCCCGGTGGCGGCTCGGCGACGACCCCGTCATGAGTGACGAATGACGAAGAACGTCAGTGAGCACCATGGGGTCATGGACATGCGCACTCTGGGAGCCGACGGTCCGCGCGTGTCGTCCTTCGGGCTCGGCTGCATGGGCAGGTCGGGTACGTACGGCCCGCGAACGACGCCGACGGCATCGCCACCATCCACGCCGCGATCGACGCGGGGGGGGCGCCCTGCTGGACACCGGTGACTTCCACGGCACCGGGCACAACGAGTGGCTCTTCCGCCAGGCGCTGCGCCCGGGCGGCCGGGACCGGATCGCGCTCAGCGTGAAGTCGGGGGTGCTGCGGGCGCCCGACGGCACGATGCTGGGCCTCGACAACAGGCCCGTCGCGGTCAGGAACTTCCTCACGTAGTCGCTCCACCAGCCCGGAACCGGCCACGTCGGCATCGGCCGGCCCGCCCGGCTGGACCCCGCCGTGCCGATCGAGGACACGATCGGCGCCATCGCCGAGCTGGTGGAGGCGGGGTACGTCCGTCACATCGGACTGTCCCGAGGTCGACTCCCGAAACCATCCGCCGTGCCCACGCCGTCCACCCGGTCAGCGATCACGGGGAATTCCGGGCAGTCCGGGTCGGCGCGGGTGGGTGCGGTGATCTCCTCCAGGGCGTGGCGGGCCGCAGGAACAGTGATCAGTGTGCGGCGGGGGACCTTCGCCCGGTCCGCTCCCCGTGTCGAAGGCGGGTTCGGCCCTTCGGTCACAGCTCGCTGCACGCCCCGTCGAGGGTCGGCTGCGACAGGTTCGCGGTGATCTTGGCGAGGAGGGTGTGCAGGGAGGCCCGCTCGGCTTCGTCCAGGGGAGCAAGGATGCCCTCCTCGACGCCGGCCATGGCGGCTTCGATGCCGTCGATCAGTTCTCGGGCCGTCCGTGTCAGGTGGACACGCTTGCTGCGGTCGTCCCCCTCGCCGCCCGTGCGGCGTTCGATCAGGCCGCGTCGTTCCATTCCCTTCAGCAGGGACGAGACGCTTGCGGCGCTGGTGCGGCTCACCTGCGCGATGTCGCGCTGGATCGCGCCGGGGTTCTGCAGCAGGTAGCCGAGGACGAACGCCTGCTCGGGGCTCAGCTCGCGCTTCCGGAACCATTCTTCGCCGCCCTTGCGCTGGGCCCAGACGATCCAGCGCATCCATTCGAAACTGTTGCGATCCATATGATGTGAGGCAGTCACGTCGATGACTTTAACAGTTAGAAGGCTAACCTTCGAGGGGTCGGGCGAGTGGCCGGCGCGCCAGTCCTCCGCCGATCCCAGCACGACGTCCGCCCTGTGCACCAGCGGCCCGTCGGCGAAGGGGCGCGTCAGGCCGTGGCGGTGAGGAACTGGGTCTGGACCTGGGCGGTCTCTCCGCCGACGAGGACCTCAAAGTGGTCGACCGCGGTGACGTGCGTCGGGTCGCGGACTTCCCAGCCCGCGCTCTTGAGCACGTCCATCCAGGTGTCACGGCTCATGATGGTGTGCAGCGGACTGGTCCCGCCGAAGAGGGTTTCGTCCGCGGTCGCCAGGAGCGCGGCGGAGTCGGTGCCCTGCGGGTGGACTTCCGCGGTCAGGGCGAGGGTGCTTCCGCTCGCCGCCTGGCCGGCCAGCGAGGCCAGGAGGCTGCTGACCGCGCCGCTCTCGAGGAACAGGGCCACGTGCTCCAGCAGGAAGAGCGAGGGCTCGCCGGGGTCGAAGCCCGCCGCGGGCAGGAGCTCGCCCACCGAGTCCGTCTGGAGGTCGGCTTCGATGAGGGTGATCGCGCTCGTGTCGAAGTCGGTCGCCGCCAGGCGCCGCTTCTTGTCGGCGATGACGTGCGGGAGGTCGAGCTCGAAGAAGCGCACGCCCGGGGAGCGGAAACGCAGCGACCTGTCGTCGTAGCCGGCGCCCAGGTTGACCACCTGGGTGATCCCGGAGGCGAGGGCGTCCAGGACGAGACGGTCGAAGTAGGGGGCGCGCGGCTCCAGGAGCCGCAGCAGCAGCTCGTTCATCTCGGTGGGCTTACCGTCCGGGCCCGGTGCCGTCATGCCCTCGGTCAGCTTCCACTGTGCGGAGTCGTAGCCGTCGCGCGTGAAGGGGCGGTCGAACTCGACCCGCCCGAGGGCGACGAACTCCCGGATCATGGTCAAAGTGGGGTTTTCCTGGTTCATTCCTCAGTCCTTACCAGTGACGTGTCGACATGCGTGCCGAGGACGCTGCGGGCGGGGCTGCTCCGCTTCCCCGCCGGGCGGCCTCCCGCGGTTCGGCGCGGGAGGCCGGTGTCCTTCAGCTGGAGGTGACGATGTGGACGGATTCGCGCACGCCCCACTCCTCGACGCCCTCGGCGACCAGGTCGAACACCCGCTGGTGCCCCTCGTCCATCGCGGGGTTGGAGTAGTGACGCTCGAAGGACTCGTCGTCCCGGTAGAACTCGAAGGCCCACATGACGTCCGGGTCTTCGTCCGAGCGGCTCAGGACCCAGTCGACGGGGCCGTCCGGGTCGTCGTTGAAGTGCAGCTCGTGGCAGACCTTGAAAAGCTCGTCGCCCATGCCGGGCTTCGCCTTGAGCCGCAGCACCATTCCCGGCTGCTTCGCGTGCATATTGACCTACCTCCTGTGGTGAAGTTCGGTGCTGTCGCGCGGCAGCCCGCGCCGCACCGGTGGACGTGTGCGGATTCAGCCGGCGGATACGCCGTGGCGCATCGCGAGGTGGGCGGCCATGGCCTGCGCCAGGCGCTCGTCGCCGTCGCTGTTGGGGTGCAGGTGGTCGCCCGAGTCGTACTCCGGGCCCAGGCGCCGGGGGTCCTGCGTCGACCGAAGAGCCTGGTCGAAGTCGACGAAGTGGGGCGCCGACGAGCGGATCCAGTCGTTCACGGTCTGCCGGATCGCCTCGCGGCTCTCGTCGTAGCCCTCCGCCTGCCAGAACGGTGTGATGGTGGCGATCGTGACGCGGAGCCCCGCTGCCGCGGCCCGGTCCGCCAGGCTCTGGTACGTCTCGATCATCTGCTCGGCGGACGGCAGGTCCGAAAGCGGGGCGGTGGCGCCGGGAAGGCCCAAGTCGTTGGTTCCGAGCGCGATGACCACCTCACTCGCCCCCGCGGTGGCCAGGACGTCGTACTCGAAGCGCGTCAGGCCCGAGGGCCCGTACGACGCGATCGACGCGTCAGGGTCGGAACGCAGCCGGTTCCCCGCGATCCCGCGGTTGAGCATGACGACCTCCAGCCGGTCCGCCAGCAGCTCCTGGACCTCCTCGGGCCAGCCGCCGGCGGTGATGGAGTCCCCCAGGCAGACGACCAGCGCCTGCGGTGCCGGCCCGAATCCCTCCAGGCCGCTGATGAAGGGAAGGGGGACGGGAAGGCGACTGCCGTCGGGGGCCGGGATCGTCGGCGTCGGAACGGGGCGGAAGTCCGGCGACCCGGTGTGGTCACCGGGCTGGGAGATCTCCACGGGCATCCGTGAGAAGTTGCCCGTCGTGTGTGCGGTGGCCGCGGGAAGGTACAGGTCGACCGTCACCTCGCTGCCGCGAGAGAGCCGCAGCGCCACCGGATCGGTCCACTGGGTGCGGCCCGCCGGGATCGTCGTGCCGGTGTGCCCGGCGAACCGGGCCGACACGCTTCGACCGGCCACCGAGAGCGAGAGCGCCCCCACCACAAGGGGGGCGTCGCCGAAACGGTTGCTCAGTTCGACACGCGTGCGATCGCCGCCGACGGCCGATCGGACCCGCACACGCAGCGTCACGTCCGTCGTGGCACTGCCGTAAGCCCGGATGTCCGAGACGGACTGCACCCAGCCCGCATTCCATTGATCCACAAGTCCTCCTTCCGTGCGATGTCACCGCGCCGCCACCAGGGGCGGCATCCGGTGCACAAGGGCCCGCGGGCCAGCCGGTCCGGCTGGCCGGGCGGCGGGCGCCACCCATCGGCCAATACTTAGAAGTCAAACATATAGAACTCTAACTAGCAAGGTGGGGGTGGCTCCGCCGCCCGGCAGACGGTCGACAGTGGGGCCGACGGGCGAGCGGGTCCGTCAACCGGGACCCTGTCCGCCCGGCCGGTCGCACCTGGCGCCCGCGGACGCCATGGGATCGGGCGGGGCGGCGCGGCATTCGTTCGTCCGCGCTGCCCGACGGGCGGACGGGTCGCAACCGACTCTTCAGTAGTGCATGTCCCCATAATGAGGCACCACATTAATTGGCACCGCCGATGCCGTCCGGGCCGCGGTCCCGGCACCGGACGGTCGGGAGCATGGGCCGTCAGAAGATCGCCACCGGATTGACCGGGACGCCGCCGGCCGCCCCCGGGCGGGGCGGGGCGGCGACGAGTAGGAAGGTGTGGCGGCCTTCCTCGGCACAGGGCCTCGGCCAGTTCTTCGACGGCGGCGACATCGATGAGCGGCATGCCCAGGCGGGCTGGCGTGCCGGGTCCGGAACGTGCGGGCATCGCCCCCCGGCGACGGGTGCCGGGTCCGGACCGCGCTCTGCGGCTCACGGCTCACGGTGATGGAGGTGTCGTGGCCTGGCCGGCCCGTCGACGGGGTGACGGCCACCGCGATGGCGGGGCGCCGTACGCGCCGTCGGCAGCAGGTGGGCGCGGCCCCGGCCGGCCGGGGCCGCCGGCCCGGCGGCGCACCCGGCACGGTCCGGCGGCACGTGGCGGGGTCGTACGGGCGGTCACCGCACCGCGGCGACGCGTGCCGGGTCAGGGCCGGGGAAACGCGGGCCGCCGTGCCGGGCCGCCAGGTCCAGTGAGCCCCTGTGCAGGCTCACGGTGTTCAGCGCCGTTCGTCCGAGACGGTGAACGGGGCGTCGAGAGGGACGGCCGCGTGGCCGGCGGCCGCGGGCTCCTCCTTGTCCTGGGCCGACATGCGGGCGACACGCCTGTCGACCGCCGTGAGCATCCGGGAGAGAGCCTCGCGTTCCTCCTCCGCGAGGTCGGCGAAGATCTCGCCGAGGGTCTCCGCACGGGCGGCCATCGCCTGCTCGTCGGCGCGGCGCCCGGCCGCGGTGATGTACACCAGACGCGCCCGGCGGTCCTTGGGATCGTTGTGCCGCTCCACGAGGCCGTCCCGCTCCAGGCCGTCCACCAGTTCGGTGATCGTCCGCGGCGCGACCTCGAACGCGGCGGCGAGCGCGCCCTGCCGCACCGGCCCTCGCGCGAGGAACGCGAGCACGCGCTTGCGGGACACCGACAGGCCGTACTTCCTCAGCCGGCCGTCCAGTACCCTGCGGATCCTCGTGACACATCCGAGGAGCTGTTCCGACAACTCGAACTCGTTCACTCGCTCTCACCTCAGAGTCAACGTACATCCTCATCGTGAGGCCCCGCACTGATCGCGACCCTCCTTTTCTCCGCGTCCCGGGCCACCCACTCGGGCAGGTGCGGAGCCTCCGCGCCGATGGTCGTGGAGGCTCCGTGGCCGGTGTGGACGACGGTCTCGGGCGGCAGGGAGAACAACACGTCCCGGATGGAGCGGATGATCGTGGGAAAGGAGGAGAGCGACCTGACGGTGGCTCCGGGGCCGCCGGCGAAGAGGGTGTCGCCGGTGAAGACCGCGTCGAGGTCCGGCGCGTACAGGTAGGTTCCGCCGGCGAGTGCCCGGGAGTGTGCAGCACGGTCAACTCGGTCCCGGCGACGTCGAACCGGCGGCGGTCGGAGAGGTGGCCGTCGGGGTCCGGTCGGGATGGGTCTGCCGCCACAGCAGCCGGTCGTCGAGAGGGAGGAAGACGGGCGCGCCGGTGCGGTCGGCCAGCGCGGGCGCCGCGTTGACGTGGTCGTTGTGGGCGTGGGTGCAGACGATGGCCGCCAGGCACCTGCCCCCCGCCGCGGCGGCCACCGCCTCGGCGTCGTGGGCCTGGTCGACCACGAGCACCTCGTGGTCGTCGCCGATCAGCCACACGTTGTTGTCCACCCCTCAGGTGCCGCCGTCGAGGGTGAACGTGCCGGAGGTGACGAGTCGTTCGACCCGGGCGCCCGTCACAGGACCCCCACGGAGCGGAGGACCTCGCCCTCCTCATCCGGCCGAAGGCCTCCTCCACACCGTCGAGCGGGATCGCCTCGCTGACGAAGGCGTCCAGGTCGAGACGTCCCTGGAGGCAGAGGTCGATCAGCGTGGGGAAGTCGCGGCTGGTCAGGCAGTCGCCGTATCAGGGGGACTCGAGGGCTCCGCCCCGGCCGAAGACGTCGAGCAGGGGCGGGTTCAGCCGCGTCTGCGGCGCGGGCACTCCGGCCGGCACGACCGTTCCGGCCAGGTCGCGCGCGTAGAAGGCCTGTCGGTACGTACCCGGGCTGCCGACGGCGTCGATGACGACGTCGGCGCCGTGACCGCCGGTGAGTTCCCGGACGTCCTCGACCGGAGAGGCCCGGGTGGACGCGCGGGCCGATCTGGCCCCGCTGTCCCCCGTGCTGTACTACGTTCCGCGAACGCGGTGGTCGGCGACGGCTGCGCGCGTCCTGGAGCGGGTCGCGCCGGGCGGGGTCCTGCTCGTGGTGCTACAGGACCCCGACAACGCCTGCCTGCGCATGGTCCGTCACTTCACCGGCGCCCGTTTCGACGTGCGCGAACTCGCCGGTGAATGGCCGGCCTCCCGCCTGGACCGGTCGGCCGCACCGAGCCGGACGTCGTGCCCGCCCGCTACCGCGGGCGGGGCCTGGAGGAGACCGTCACGGTCGCCGGTTTCCTCCTCGACGTGCCCGGCGCCTCTCCCCCGCCCCGCGAGGCGGTGGAGGCTCAGGTGCGGCGGCATGTCAGCGACGGGGACGGCAGCTACGGGTTCCGCCACGACCAGCACGTGCTGCGCGTCGAACGCCCGGCGCCGTGACCGCCACCGCCCCCGGGAACACTCAGACGAAGCAGTCCATGATCGACGTGACGGCCGCGAGGGTGGTGTCGACCTCCGCGACGCCCTTGGCCTGCTGTTCCTCAACCCAGGAGGCCTGCACCTCGCGGTACCCGGTGACGGTCCGCCAACGCCTCAGCTCCTCGGGACCGAGGATCCGCACGTTCGCGCCGGCCCGCCTCAGGTTCTCGATCTGTGTGTCGAAGCTGCTGTCCATCACCGCGCCCAGGGCCTGGTAGGAGCTGTGGACGGCCCGTCGGACGGCGCGCCTGTCGTTCTGCGGGAGCCCCTCCCAGACCTCCTTGTTCATCGCGAGGAGGTAGAGGTGCCCCAGCCACAGCTCCTTGGAGATCAGCACGTTGGGGGCGGCGTCGTGGACGGGCAGCAGGTATCCGCTGTCGACGTTCACCAGGACGCCGTCCAGCGTCCCCGCCGTCAGGGCGTCGACGGTGGCGGGTCCCCAGGGCATGGTCACGGGTGTCGCCCCGGCGTTGACCAGGAAGTCATGGTGCCAGAAGCTGGCGGAACGCCATGTGCCGCCCCGCAGGGCGTCCAGGTCGGGCAGGGGCGGGGCGCTGAAGAAGGCCGCGGGGTACCCGGTGCCGCAGAACAAGGGGACGGTGTTGTTCTTCTCCAGCTCCGCCGGGAAGGCCGGCACGTCGGCGTAGACGCGGCGGAAGAAGTCGACCTGCCTCTGTCCGGTCGGTCCCACGGGGAAGCCCTTGAAGATCTGGTGCAACGGCAGCCGGGCGGCCGCGTATTCCGGCACGACGGTGCCCAGGTCCGCCACCCCGGAGTCGCCGACCGCGCGCAGGGCGTCGAACGAGGTGGCGATCTCGCCGTTCCAGTGGTCCTCGATCTTCAGGCGACCGTTCGACTCCCTCTCGATGGCCGGGAAGAGGACGTCCTTGAGGAACCGGGTGCGCATGCCGCCCAGCGGTTCATGGTCCGTGAAGGTCAGGATCCGCGGCGTTTCACTCCTCGCCTGTGCCGCTCCGCCCGCCAGCAGGGAGGCGGACGCGGCGCCGGCCGCCGACGCCAGGAGCAACCTCCGGCTGATGCCGCCGCCAGTTGACCTCTCACCGTCTTCGATCATGGAAGTCGCCTCCGCTCGCCGTCGATGGCCGCCTGCCTGACGCAGGCGCGATGGCGCGACCATACCTGAAGGATCCTTCAACCAATGGATCATCGCATGATGATTTGATAACCACACGACTGGTGGAGAATGGTTCACGGCTGGAGCATGAAGGTGTTCGAACGGTGAAAGATACTGATCCGACCGTCCCGCACGGCCTCGCACCACGGAAGACGCCGGTCCAGACCCGGTCGGGAGCGACCGTCGAGGCGATCTTCGAAGCGACGATCCAGGTACTGCTCGCCGACGGCGCGACCCGGCTGACGACGACCCGGGTGACCGAGCGCGCCGGAGTCTCGGTGGGCACGCTGTACCAGTACTTCCCGAACAAGCAGGCCTTGCTGTTCGCCATGCTGGAGCGCCATTTCGACGAGGTGGTGCACCGTTTCGAGGAACTGGCGGACACCGTCGAGCGTGTCTGCGCCGACGGCCCCGGGCAGCCGATCGTCCAGCTGGCCGAGAGCCTTGCCGACGCCTACGTCTCCGTGAAGGTGGCCCGACCCGACAGGACGATGGCGATGTACCAGGTCGCCGGAGCCATCGACCGGGGCAACCTGGCCATCGGACTGTACGAACGACTGAAGTCCGCGACGGTCCGGGTGCTGGCGCACGCCTCCGACGCCTCGTTCAGCAACGTCGGCCCGGTGGTCTTCACCCTGCTGTCCACCGTGTCCGGACTGGTTCGGGCCACCTTCGAGAACCCGGCCGCGGGAAGCGAGGGGGTGGCCCGGCTGCGCGACGAGGCGGCCCTGGTCGCCCGCGCCTATCTGACCGCCGCCGCCGACCGGACCTGAGGGCTCGCATGCGGGGCCGGCGCCCGCCGCGGACGGTGGCGGGCGCCGGCCCTGGTCAGTCGGAGATCGCGCCCCGGGTCAGCAGGGGTTGACGTTGATCTTGAAGGTGCTGGTGGTGTTGCGGATGTCCTGCGCGTTGCCGCTCATCCGCAGGCAGGTGAAGGTGACCTCGCCGACGGCGGGGCCCTGGCTCTCCTCGGGCCTCTCGTTGGCCCAGACGCCGAAACCGGACTTCGCGTCCCAGGCGTCCCCGCTCTTGCGGGCTCCGGTGATCGATATGTCGGTGAAGACCGTGTCCGTGACCGGGAACTGAGGCCGGCCGCCCGTGTAGTTCGTCTGGAACATGACCCCGCTGTAGGTGGGGTCGACGATGTCCACGTCGCTGACCCGGATGCCCTGGAACACCTTCGAGGCGGAGAAGACCCAGATGCCGGGGAAGGTCTGGTTGCCCCAGAAGTGGCCGCCCGCCCGGACGACCGAGATGTTCTCGAAGCGGGTCGGCTCGGTGCCGAAGCCGTTCATCGGGTAGCCGAAGTCCAGGGACGAGATCGTGATTCCCGAGTAGACGAGCGTGTCGGCGATGTGGATGTTGCGGAAGGTGTTGCCGTAGCCGCCGTAGACGGCGACGCCCGCCGCTCGCCAGGTCAGGGTCGTGGTCAGGTTCTCGTAGACGTTGTTCCTCATGTCCGCGCCGCCGGCGTCGATCGCCGAGAACAGGGCGAAGCTGTCGTCGCCGGTGGCCCGGGCGTCGTTGTTGGCCACCAGGTTGTCGGTGGAGCCGTTGGTCATGTTGACGCCGTCGGCGAACATGTTGCGGATCCGGGAGTTCCTGATGGTGATCCGGTCGGTGTTGGCGCCCCAGTACAGGCACACCATGTGCTCGTTCCAGATGTCGTCGATCGTGATGTCCGAGACGTTGGCGAAGTCGAACACCTTGCCGGGGCCGTCGATGCGCGAGGTGTAGTTGCCGAAGTAGGCGAAGCCCTTGAAGAGCGAGCCCCTGGCCGTGGCGTCGGCGCGGAAGCCCACGTCGGTGTTGTCCTGGGTGGTGGGCGCGTGGAACCTGGTGTACCAGGGCCCGGCGCCGACGACCTGCACCGCCTTGCCGTACACCTGGAACTTGCTGGAGGTCTGGTAGTCCCCCGGCGGCAGGTACACGCCGACGAGCCTGCCGGTGGTGTCCATGCGGACCCGGTCGAGCGCGTTCTGCACGTCCTGGTGACCGAAGCCGGCCGGTACGGCGTACGTGGCCGGGTCCGGGTTGGCGACCGGGGCCGCCTTCTCCAGGTTGACGAAGTCGATGGCGTAGTGGGCGGCGGTGTTGGCGGCGTCCTTCTGCAGGCGGATCCTGCTGCCCGCGGGGACGGTCTCGCCGAGCAGGAGGTGCGCCTCGTCGTAGATGTGCCGCGGGGCGCCCGAGCCCGGGTCGTTGCCGGGTGCGGTCTCCGACCCGTACAGCCAGGCGTACTTCGAGGTCAGCGGCAGCGCCTTCGTGAAGACGCCGTCGACGTAGACGTTGAGGGTGGAGCTGATGCCGCCGCCACCGGGGGCGTCCGGGATGGAGAACCGGGTCACCAGGGTGTTGGTCTCGGCGCGGGTGGTGAACTCGACGTATTCGCCGGTCGCGTCGAGGGTCACCGCCCTGCGGCCGGACGCCTCGCCGGCGATGTCGCCGACGGTCCGGTTGGGCCCGGTGACCCGTGCGCCGCCGCCGGCCGTGCCGTCCTCCGCCTCGTACATCGTGTACGGCATGTTGGCGCCGCGGCCGACGAACAGCGGCTGGGTGGAGGTGTTGTTCTCCCGCTTGACCGGCAGCTCGTTGGCGTCGGCGGCCACGGTGGTCCGTACGGTGTACGAGCCGTTGGCCGCGGTCCAGGGGCCGAGCGTCACCTCGGCCGTGGCGCCGGCGGCGAGGGACCCGGAGTGGCTGCCCGTCAGGGTCCTGACCGTGGCGCCGCTGCCGTCGACGAGGGTGAGCGTCACCGCGTGGCCGCCCGCGGCGCCGGCCTCGGTGCCCTGGTTCCGCACCGGCACCCTGAAGGTGACGGCGTCACCGGCGCTGGGGCTGGACGGGGTGGTGGTCACCGGCCCGACGACCAGGTCGGAACTGGCGACCGGCCTGACCACCAGGGGCGTGGGACGTGTGAAGGTGTTGTTGGTCTCGTTCTGCTCGACGACCGCGTTCGTCCTGTCGGCGACCGCGCTCAGCTCGTACGAGCCGGCGTCCCGGGTGCCCAGGGCGGCGGTGACCGTGGTCTGCGTACCCGGTGCGAGGGCCGCGACCTGGGCGGTGGCGACCTCGCTGCCGCCCAGGCGCAGGGCGAGGGTGCTCGCCGGAGCGGGGGCCGGGCCGTCGTTGCGCACGGTGGCCGTCGCGGTGATGGCGTCCGACTCCACCGGTGCGGCGGGGCTGGTGGTCAGGCCGGTGACGACGAGGTCCGGGTTGGGCGCCGGGACGCCGAACACCTGGAACTCGGCGAGCTGGCCCGCCGGGGCGCCGGTGTTGGCGGTGAACCTCAGCCGTACGTCGGCCACGCGGCCGGTGACCGGGACGGTGACCGTGTTGCCGCTCGCCGGGCTGAAGGCGTAGCTCCGCGCGGCGGCGAGGGTGGTGAACGCCGTGCTGTCCTGTGCGCGGCCGAGGACCTCGACGGTCTGCGAGCGGGCGGACCAGGCGGTGTCCGGGTTCAGCCGGAGCACCAGGCGGTCGAGGTCGGCGTCGGAGCCCAGCTTCACGGTGAGGGTCTGCGGGTAGCTGCCGCCCGCGCCCTCCCAGTAGGTGCCCGTGTCGTTGTCGTTGGCGTTGGCCGCCGCGTAGGTGTGCACGGTGGAGGAGGCGTCGATCGGCTTGCCGACGGCGAGGTTGGAGGCGGTGCCGCCGGAGCCGTTGCGGGTCACCGTGGTGCTGTCGGCCGACCGGTTGCCGGCGGCGTCCCTGGCGCGCACGTGGTACGTGACGGTGGCCGAGGCCGGCTGGGTGTCGGTGTACGTGGTGACGGTGCCGGCCACGCTGCCCCGGAGGGTGTTGTTGGCGTAGATCTCGTAACCGGTCACCCCGACGTTGTCGGCCGAGGCGGTCCAGGTGAGTCTGATCTGCCCGCTCGCGGGCTCGGTCAGGGCGAGGTTCGCGGGGGCGGTGGGGGCCTGGGTGTCGCCGGAGTCGCCGGTGCGGGTGACGGTGTTGCTGTCGGCGGACTGGTTGCCGGCCGCGTCCCGGGCCCGTACGCGGTAGGACACGGTCTGGTCGGCGGGCCGGTTGTCGGTGTAGGCGGTGACGTTCCCGGCGACGCTGGTCAGCAGCTCGCCGTTGGCGTAGACGTCGTAGCCGGTCACGCCGACGTCGTCGGTGGCGGCGTTCCAGGTGAGCCGCACCTGGTCGGTGGCCGGCTGGGTGAGCGCGAGGTTCGTGGGCGCGGTGGGGGCCTGGGTGTCGCCCGTCCGGGGTCCGTACACCTCGAACTCGGAGACCTGCGCGGCGGGCTGCACCGTGTTCGCCGTGACGAGTACGCGGACGTGCCGGGTGGTGGTCGCGTCGAGGGCGAGGGCCGCCGTGTTGTCGTTCGCCGCGTTGAAGGCGTGGGCCTGGGAGGACGTCAGGTCGGTGAAGTCCGTGCCGTTGGTGCTGCCCTGGATCTTCAGGGTCTGGCTGCGGCCCTCCCAGCCGGCCGGCAGCTTCAGCACGACGCGGTTGACGGCGCGGGAGGCGCCGAGGTCGACCTGGATCCACTGCGGGAGCGCGTTGTTGGCGCTCTCCCAGTAGGTGGCCCGGTTGCCGTCGCCCGCGTTGCCCGCGGTGTGGACCTGGGTGTGGCTGCTGGCCGTCAGGGGGCGGTCGGCGGCGAGGTCGGCGGAGGATTCGTCCGCCGAGTGCACCTCCAGCTCGGAGAGCTGGGCGGCCTGCCAGCCGGTGTTGGCGGTGATGTCGACGCGCACGAAACGCGTCCGGGTGGCCGGGAAGGACACGGTGACGGTGTTCCCGGTGCCCGGGGTGAAGGTGTAGCCGGCGGAGCTCTTCAGCGTGGTGAAGCTGGTGCCGTCGGTGCTGCCCTGGACGGAGAGCGTCTGGGTGCGGCTGTCCCAGCCGGCCGGCAGCTTCAGGACGACCTCGTCCACGCGGGTGGTCGTGCCGAGGTCGGCCTGCACCCACTGGGGCAGGTTCGGTCCGGCGCTCTGCCAGTACGTGCCCTGGTTGCCGTCGGTGACGTGGGCGGCGCCGTACTCGGTGTGGGAGCTGCTCGCCGACGCGGTGTCGCCGAGCGCGATGTTGGGGCCGCCGGCCGCGTGGGCGGCCACCAGCGGGCCGCCCAGCGCGAGCAGGCTCGTCGTGATCGCGGCGCTGAGGCACCGGGATCTCCAGATGCGGGTCGTCATCAGTCCTCGCTCAGTCGGGGAGTTTTTAGAGGTCGGTCAACTGGGCGGCCCGGCAGGCGGGCCGCCGTAGCCGGTGCCGGCGGGGGTCAGGTGCGCCGGATGACGAACTGCGAGCCGGGCTCGACGCAGACGTCGCCTTCCGCCGAGCCGGTGATGGTCACGCCGGTCAGCGTGGCGCTGCCCCGGGCGCCGCCCATGGCGAGGACGCCGCAGCCGTTGACCGACTGGTCGATGCGGACGTTGCTGATCCGCACGTCCGGCATCGCGCCGCCACCCGTCTTGAACTGGATGCCGTCGAAGGTCGAGTCGTGGATGTCGGTGTCCCGGATGGTGACACCGGGGATGTCCGGCCCCTGCGCGAAGAGCGTGATGGCGCCGAACTCCTGGTCCTCGCTCCAGAACGCCCCGCCCGTGCGGTACAGGCCGTTGCCGGCGATGAGGGTCTGGCCGGAGAAGGGCAGCGGGTCGTGGTCGGTGGCCAGCATGATCCCCGGGTAGTTCATGGTGTCGGAGATCAGGTTGTTCTCGACGGTGTTGCCGTGACCGCCGTAGATCGCGACGCCGTTGGCGCGCCAGGGCAGCTGGATCGTGTTGTTGCGGAAGTGGTTGTCGTGGCCGGCGTCGACCGAGGTGTCCTTCACGTACTTGCTCGCCCACACCGCGAGCGCGTCGTCGCCGGTGTTGCGGAAGGAGGAGTTGAAGACGGTCGAGTCGCGGGTGCCGTTGGCGAAGTTGACGCCGTCGGCGTAGGTGTTGCGGATGCGCACGCCGCTGAACTCGACCCGGTCGCCGGGTCCCCACAGCTCGGGGATGTCGGCGTAGTCGCGGCCGACCCAGGCGCCGACGTTGGCGTGCTCGATCCACACGTTGGTGATTTTGGTGTCCTCGCCGAAGCGGCCGTTGAGCGCGACGCCGCCCTCGGCGCCGCCGTCGCCGCCGCGGATGGTGCCGGATCCGAAGACGGCGATGTCGGAGATCCGCGTGTTGTCGTCGATGTCGAAGCCGAAGTTGCCCTCGTGCGGATGGTTGATGCCGCCGGCCTGGTGCGGCGGGGTCAGCGAGTACAGCTGGGAGTGCCACATGCCGGCGCCGCGGACGGTGACGTCCCGGATGCCGACCTGGTTGTACTGGCCGCGGTTCAGCGGGTCGTCGGTGAGGATCTTCTTCTCCTGCCGCCACTGGCCGGCGGGGATCCAGACGCAGTCGATCTCGCCCCTCTGGTCCGCCGTGACGGCGCGCTGGAGGGCGTCCGCGTCGTCGATCCCGTCGTTGGGCACGGCCCCGTACTCGGTGATCGAGGTGCAGGAGGCGGGCTTGGCGGCCGGCGGCGCGACCTGTTCGAGATCGACCAGGTCGATGACGTAGAAGGCGGCGGTGTCGCCCGCGTCGCGCTGCAGACGGAACGTCGTGCCCGCCGGATAGGTCCGGGTGAGCAGCGCGTTCGACTCGTCGAAGAGCCGGCGGGCGTCGCCGCCCGGGGTGTTGGTCAGCCCCTCGGGGTCGTCCGTGGTTCCGTACAGCCAGCTGTGCTTGGACGACAGGGTCAGCTTGCGCACGAACTGCCCGTCGGCGTAGAGGCTGATGGTGGCCTCGCGGCCGCCGCCGGTGGCCGCGTCCGGGACGGAGTTGCGCACGACGACGGAGTTGGCGGCGCTGGTGGAGGTGAACTCGACGTGGTCGCCGGTGGCGTCGAGGCGTACCGACCGCCGGCCGGAGGACTCGGTGGCGAAGTTGGTGTGCCCGAAGGTGCGCTGCTTGTCGGCGGTGAGGAGGGTTCCGTCGTAGGCGCCGTCCTCGGCCTCGTACTCGGTGTAGGGCACGGCGGCGCCCCGGCCGACGACGATGGAGCGGGCGAAGACGTTGTTGTTCTCGTCGGTCTCGTCGACCGTGGCGGTGGCGTCGGCGGTGGCGGTCAGGATGGCGCCGCCGTCGGTGGCCTTCCAGGTGCCGTCGATGGCGACGGTGGCCGTGGCCCCCGCGGCGATGGTTCCGGTGGTGCCCTGGAGCGTGGTGCCGCCGACGGTGAGGCGGGTGACGCTGCCGGCCGGGACGGTGGTGGTGCCGCGGTTGTCGACCGCCACCGTGAAGGAGACCGACGAGCCGACCGCGGGTGAGGCGGGGTTGCTGGTGATGCCGGTGACCCGCAGGTCCGGGCCCGGGGCCCGGGCGACGGTCAGCTTCTGCGCGGCCGTCCGGCTGTTGTTGCCGTTGTCCAGCTCGGCGACCGTGTCCGTGGGGTCGACGGCGGCGGAGACGGTGTAGGAGCCGGCCGGCCGCTTGCCGACGGGGACGGAGACGGTGGCGGACGAGCCGGCCGGGAGGGAGGCGACCGGAGCGGAACCCGCGACGGTGCCCTCGACGCTGACGTTCACCGTGGTCGCGGGGGCGGTCGCGGTGCCGGCGTTGCGGACGGTGGCGTCCACCGTCACCGCGTCCCTCTCGGACGGGGCGGCCGGGGACCAGGTCAGGCCGGTGACGACGAAGTCCGGGTGGGGCGCCGCCTTGCCGATCACCTGGAGTTCGGCGACCTGGGCGCCGGGGGCGCCGGTGTTGGACTGGAAGGCCAGCCGCACGTCCGCTGCGCGGCCCGTCACCGGGACGACGACGGAGTTCTGGTTCGCGGCGGGGCCGAAGGCGTAGTCGGCCCTGGCTTTGAGGGTGGTGAACGCCGAGGCGCCTTGCGCGCGCCCCTGGACCTCGAAGGACTGCCTGCGCGCTCCCCAGACCTGATCCGGGTTCAGTGTGACGACCACGGCCTCGATGTCCGCGTCGGCGCCGAGCTTCGCGGTGAGGGCGGCCGGTAAGCCCGCCGACTCCCAGTAGGTGCCGACGTTGTCGTCGTTGGCGTTCGCCGCCAGGTAGTTCTGCGTCGCGGAGGTCGCCTCGACCGGTTTGCCGCGCGCCAGGTCGGTGCCTTCGAGCGGCGGGTCGGCGGGCCCTCCGCCGCCTTCGCCGTAGATCTCCAGCTCGGACAGCTGTGCGGCGTTCCAGCCCGAGTTGGCGGCCACCTGCACCCGGACGAACCGAGCGGTGGCGGCGGGCAGGTCGAGGTTCACGGTGTTCGCCTGGTCGGGGGCGAACGCGCGGGCCTGCGGGCCGGCGAGCGTGGTGAAGGAGCCGCCGTCGGAGCTGGCGAGGACGGCCAGGGACTGGGTGCGCCCCGCCCAGCCGGTGGGCAGTTTCAGTGCGACGCGGTCCAGCGGGACCTGGGCTCCGAGGTCGACCTGCACCCACTGGGGGAAGGAGCCCGCCGGGCCTTCCCAGTACGACTGCTGGCTTCCGTCGGTGACGTTCGTCGCCGGGTAGCCGCCGAGCGCCCCGCCGGCCGTCGCCGTTCTGCCGAGCGCGAGGTTGGGACCGTCGTCCGCGGCGTGCGCGGGGGCGGGCAGCAGTCCGACGGTGACCAGGCCCGCTGTCAGCAGGCCGACCCCCCATCGCCTGCCCGTGCGTGTGCCTCTCATGGTGGCCTCTCCACATCGTGGGCGCGGCGCAGACCCGTCAGGTGGCTGTCGTTCCGGCCGCTGTGACGTCCGTGCAGAGGCTCGGTGAGCAAGCTGGCAGGTCGCGCGCCGGGAGCCCAGCATGATTCCGGCAAGGAATGGCGACGCAAAGCCAACTTCTTGAGTAACTCTGTGACTTGTTTGCATCGCTGAGCTGAGAGGTTTCTACCGCGTGACGCGTTTGTCAACGGTTCCGTCCAGATCCCGGCAGGCCCGGTTGCCCCGGGCATGCGGACGGCACCGGTGACGGTGCCGCTCGGGGCGGCGGTGACACCGGTGCCGACGGGGGATCGGTCGACGGGGGACGGCGGGCGCGACGCCCGGTCAGAGGGGGTCGGGCGCGGGCGGTCAGCGCGCCGGGGGCGGGGCCGTCGATCCGCGGACGACGAGCTCGGGCTCGAACAGGAGCTCACCGAGCGGGGAATGGGAGCCCTCGATCTGGGCGCACAGCAGGTCGACCGCCGCGCGGCCCATCGCCTCGATGGGCTGGCGCACGGTCGACAGGGGCGGCTCCGTGCAGGTCATGAAGGCCGAGTCGTCGAAGCCCACGACCGACACGTCCGCGGGTACGGTGAGGCCGCGCCGGCGGGCGGCCCGGATGGCGCCGAGGGCCAGGGGGTCGCTGCCGCAGACGATGCCGGTGACCCCCCGTTCCAGGAGCCGGGCGGCCGCGGCCTGCCCGCCTTCCAGCGAGAAGATCGACCGCTGCACGAACTCGTCCGGCAGGGACAGGCCCGCGTTCTGCACCGCGACACGGGCGGCGTCGAGCTTGCGGCGCGACGGGATGTGGTCGGCGGGACCGATCACCAGGCCGATGCGCTCGTGCCCCAGGGAGGCGAGGTGGCGCCACGCCTGCTCGACGGCGACCGCGTCGTCACACGCGACGCACGGGAAGTCGAGGCCTTCGATGGGCGCGTTGACGAGGACGACCGGCACCTTGCGCTCCGCCAGCAGGCGGTAGTGCTCGTGCGGCGCGTCGGCCTGCGCGAAGAGGCCGCCGGCGAAGACCACCCCGGAGACCTGCTGCTGGAGCAGCAGGTGCACGTAGTCGGCCTCGGCCACACCGCCCTTGGTCTGTGTGCAGAGCACGGGCGTGAGCCCCTGCTGCGCGAGCGCTCCCCCGATGACCTCGGCGAACGCCGGGAAGATCGGGTTCTGCAACTCCGGCAGCACGAGCCCCACGAGCCGGGCCCGCTCCCCGCGCAGCTGCGTCGGGCGCTCGTACCCGAGGACGTCCAGTGCGGTGAGCACGGACTGCCGTGTCGCTTCGGAGACACCGGGCTTGCCATTGAGGACACGGCTGACCGTGGCCTCGCTGACCCCCACCTTCTTCGCCACCTGGGCCAGTCGTCGCGTCATGAACGCAAGAATAACGCAAAACCCGCAAGCTGTTGCGGTATTTCTTTCCGATCCGGTCTGCCCTCCGGGCACCGGCCGGTCCGGACCCGGCACCGAGCACACCGTTCGTCGTGGCCCGTCGTACGCAAACGGGCGCAAGTGCTCGGTGGGGCGGGGCCGGCGGGTGCGTCGCCCTGCCCGCGGCGCCCTGTCGGTGCCGGACGACGCGGACAGGGCGACGGGTCGGGAGCGGTCAGCCCCGCAGCCACACGGCTGTGTCCCGCGGCAGCGTTCCGTCGGCGTGCAGCGGGCCGCTGGCGAGGAGGAGCCGTTCGTGCGGCGGCAGGGCGGCAGGCGCTGCGGAGAGGTTGACGACGCAGACCAGGTCATGGGACCGGCGGAAGGCGAGGACGCCGTCCTCACTGGGCAGCCAGGCCATGGGACCGTCGCCGAAGCCCGGCTCCGCACGGCGCAGGCGCAGGGCCTCGCGGTAGAGGGCGAGCATCGAGTCCGGGTCGCCGCTCTGCCGGTCGACCGCGTAGCGCGCCCAGTCGGCGGGCTGGGGCAGCCAGGGCTCGGCCTGTGCTCCGAACCCGTACGACGGTGCCTCGGCCTCCCAGGGCAGGGGGACCCGGCAGCCGTCGCGGCCGGGGTCCGTTCCGCCGGAGCGGAAGTGCATCGGGTCCTCGATGCGGTCCAGCGGGACGTCGGCCTCGGGCAGGCCCAGTTCCTCGCCCTGGTAGAGGTAGACGGAGCCGGGCAGAGCGAGGCTGAGCAGGGCGGCGGCACGGGCGCGCCGGGTGCCGAGATCCAGGTCGGTGGGGGTGCCGAAGCGCTTGGTGGCGAAGTCGAAGGCGGTGTCGGCGCGGCCGTAGCGGGTCACGGTGCGGGTCACGTCGTGGTTGCACAGGACCCAGGTGGCCGGGGCGCCGACGGGGGCGTGCTCGGCGAGGGTGTCGTCGATGGAGCGGCGCAGCCGGCCGGCCTCCCAGGGACACGTCAGGAAGTTGAAGTTGAACGCCGTGTGCAGTTCGTCGGGCCGCAGGTAGCGGGCGAAGCGTTCGGCGTCGGGCAGCCACACCTCGCCCACGAAGACGCCGCCGTACGCGTCGGCGACCGCCCGCCAGGAGCGGTAGATGTCGTGGATCTCGTCCTGATCGACGAAGGGCTCCCGATCGACACCCGCCACGAAGTCGGGCAGGGCGGGATCCTTGACGAGCAGGGCGGCGGAGTCGATGCGCACGCCGGCCACGCCCCGTTCGAACCAGAAGCGCAGGACGTCCTCGTGCTCCTGCCGCACCGCGGGGTGCGCCCAGTTGAGGTCGGGCTGCTCGGGCGTGAACAGGTGCAGGTACCACTCGCCGTCGGGGACGCGGGTCCAGGTGGAGCCGGCGAACTGCGACGGCCAGTCGTTGGGCGGCAGCTCCCCGTTCGCGCCGCGTCCGGGGCGGAAGTGGAACAGTTCTCGCTCGGGGCTGCCGGGACCCGCGGCGAGCGCGGCCCGGAACCAGGGGTGCTGGTCGGAGACGTGGTTGGGCACGATGTCGACGATGGTGCGGATACCCAGTTCCCGGGCTTCGGCGATCAGCTTCTCCGCCTCTGCCAGGGTGCCGAAGGCGGGGTCGATGGTGCGGTAGTCGGCCACGTCGTAGCCGCCGTCGACCAGCGGCGAGAGGTACCAGGGGGTGAACCAGACGGCGTCGACACCGAGTTCGGCGAGGTAGGGCAGTCGGGCGCGCACGCCCGCGAGGTCCCCGGTGCCGTCGCCGTCACCGTCGGCGAAACTGCGCGGATACACCTGGTAGATGACGGCGTCGCGCCACCAGTCGTCGGTGCGGGGCGGGGTGGGGGCTGCCACGTGACGGTCCTTTCGGGCAGGGTGGATCTTCGCCGCCGGCCCGGACAGCGGGGCGTCGGACGGGTCGGCGGCGAAGGATTCGGGTGAGGTGCGGCGAGGGTGCTGGTGAGCTGCTCGGGGTGGGGCGAACGGTTTTGGTGCGGCCGTGCATCCAGGTGAGGTGCGGCGGAGGTGTCGGCAGGGGTGTGGTGAAGGGGCGGTGAGGGGCGGTCAGCCCTTGAGGCCGCCCGCGGTGAGGCCGCTCATGATGTTGCGCTGGAAGACCAGGAAGATCAGCAGGGTGGGCAGGGAGGCGATGGTCAGCGCGGCGATCAGCACGTTGACGGGCACTCCGGTGGACAGCGAGTAGATCCCGACGTTCAGGGTCTGCTTGGTCGGGTCCGGCAGGGTGAGCATCGGCCACAGGAAGTCCTTCCAGACCCCCACGACCGCGAAGATCGACACCACGCCGAGGATCGGCCGCGAGATCGGCAGCACGATCGACCACAGGGTGCGCATCGGGCTCGCCCCGTCCATCGACGCGGCGTCCAGCAGTTCCTTGGGAATGGAGTCGAAGAACCGCTTCAGCAGGAAGATGTTGAAGGCGTTGGTCACCGAGGGCAGCCAGATCGCCCAGGGGGTGTTCAGCAGGTTCCGCTCGACGATCGGCACGTCCAGGACCGTCAGGTACTGCGGCACGACGAGCACCGTCGCGGGGATCATCAGCGTCGCCAGCATCATGCCCAGGATCGCCTTGCCGAACATCGGGCGGAGCTTGGACAGCGAGTAGGCGGCGGCCACGTCCAGGACCAGTTGGAAGGCGAGCGCGCCGAAGGCGTAGTAGAGGGTGTTGCCCAGCAGCCTGGCCAGGTCCATGACCTCCCAGGCCTGGCTGTAGTTGGCCGGCTCGAAGGACTCGGGCACCAGGGTCGGCGGGGTGTGGATCACTTCCTGCGCGTCTTTGAAACCGCTGGAGACCAGCCAGTACAGCGGTCCCAGGAACACCAGCGTGAAACCGCCGATGACCAGGGCGAAGACGATCCAGTACAGGGCCTTGCCGCGCGGCCTGGCGAGCTGGGCCGGCGAGATGAGCGTACGCGTGGACATGATGGTCTCCCCTGGCCTACTCGTCCTCGGCGCGGCTGAGCTTGACGTACGCCGCCGAGAACCCGGCGAGGAGCACGAGCAGGAGCAGGCCGAGGGCCGCCGCGGCGCCGTAGTCGTTGAAGTTGAAGGCGTACTGGTAAATGAGGTAGACCACCGTCGTGGTCGAGCCCTCGGGGCCGGCGCCGCCGGTCAGCAGGAACGGCTCGACGAAGACCTGCATCGTCGCGATGACCTGCATGAGCAGCATCAGCGACAGGATGAGGCGCGTCTGCGGGATGGTGACGTGCCAGATCTTGCGGAACAGGCCGGCGCCGTCGAGTTCGGCCGCCTCGTACAGCTCGCCGGGGATGCCCTGGAGCGCGGCGAGGTAGATGAGGGCGGCGCCTCCCATGTTCATCCAGGTGGAGGCGAGGACGACGGAGAGCATCGACAGGTCCGCGTCCTGGAGCCACTGCTGTTCCGGCAGGCCGAAGAAGCCGAGCAGTTCGTTGAGGAGCCCGTAGCCGGGGTCGTAGAGGTACTTGAACAGCAGGACGGAGGCGACCGGCGGCAGCATCACCGGCAGGTAGACGAGCAGCCGGAGGTACCCCTTGCCGTGCTGGAACTCGTTGATGACGATCGCGACCACGAACGGCACCGCGAAGCCGAGGACCAGGGCCAGCACGGTGAACAGGAGCGTGTTGCGCCACGCCTGCCAGAAGGCCGGGTCGTTGAAGACCGTGACCAGGTTGTCCAGGCCGACCCAGGTGACCTCGCCGCCCTCGGTCCTCTGGAAGGCCAGCAGGAACTCCCGGACCATCGGGTACCAGGAGAACACGGCGAAGCAGACCACCGCGCCGATGAGGAATCCGTGCGCCGTCAGGTTCCGCCGCAGGCTCTTGGCGAAGGAGCCGTCGGAGGTCGCGCGGGGTGTCTTGCGCGGCTCGGGAGGGCGGGGAGGTCTCGCTGTGCTCGGGGTCAGGCTGGGGGCCGACATCGTCGCTCCTTGTACGGGTCTGCCGTCCTTGTACGGTCTGCCGTGTCTGTTGCCGGGGCCGGGCCGCCGGGCGGGGCGGCTGCGCGCGCTGCCCCGCCCGGTGCGGTCACTGGTTGGCCAGGATCTGGTTGACCTGCGACTCCGCGGTGGCGAGGAGCTTGTCGATGTCGGCATCCTCGTTGGTGAGGATGCCGGACATCACCGTGTCCAGGACCTTGTAGACCTCCTGGGCCTTGGGCGGCTCGGCCTTGCCCGGGACGGGATTGTCCATGAAGGTCTTGAAGTTCTCGACCGGCATGGTGGCGTGCTCGACGCGGGCGGCGTCGTCCTCGGCCTTGGACTCGTTCAGCCAGAAGTTGGGCTGCGGGACGCCGACCGGCAGGCCGTCGGCCTTCGTGCGCTCCCAGTCGAACTGGCCCCTGCCCACCGTGAGGTTCTTGAAGTTCAGCCAGGCGATCGCGGCCTTGATCTTGTCGGCGGAGATGCCCTTCTTGATCATGTAGCTGTTGCCGCCGGCCAGGGTGGCCTGCTCGCCGGGGATCGGTCCCATGCCGAAGTTCTCGTACTCCGCGCCGAGTTGCTGCGCCATGTAGGCGATGTCGTCGGGTGCGGCGAGGAACATGCCCAGCTTGTCGGTGGCTATCTGCTTCTGCAGGTCGCCCCACTTCAGCAGTTGGGTCTCGCCCATGCTGTCGTCCTGCCAGCGCATGGCGTGGAGGTTCTCGGCGACCTGCTTGCCCAGCGCGTTGTTGAAGGCCGCCTTCTCGCCGCTCACGTCGACGACCTCGCCGCCGACGCTGTACAGCTGGGCGGTGAAGTGCCAGCCGCCCTGGTTGCCTGCGCTGTACTCGCCGAAACCGGCGATGCCGTCGCCGAGTCCGGCGATCTTCTCCGCCGCGGTGCGGACCTCCGCCCAGGTGCGCGGCGGGGTGTCGGGGTCGAGGCCGGCCTGCTGGAAGAGCTTGCGGTTGATCAGCAGGCCCATCGTGTAGTTGCTGGTGGGCAGGCCGTACAGCTTGCCGTCCTGCTTGAGCGCGCCCAGCACGTCGGGGTCGATGTCCTTCAGCGCCGGCACCGTCTTGTCGTTGACGTATGCGGTGATGTCCTCGGCGCCGTCGTTGTCGAGCACCTGCGGCAGGTCGGTGAAGTAGGTGTAGAAGACGTCCGGCTGCGACTTCGCCTTCAGCATCGCGGTGAAGCGGGGCGGTTCCAGACACTGGCCGGGCGTGGAGCGGCCCTCGATGGTGACGTTCGGGTAGGTCTTGTTGAACTCCGCGACGTCCTCCTTCCACTGCTTCAGCTCCGCCGCCTTCGCCGTCGGCGGCATGCAGTCGATGGTGATCGTCACCTTCGTCTTCGGATCCAGCGGGGCGGAGGGATCCGAGGAGCCGCTCCCCTCCGAAGCGCCACCGTCGTTGTCGCTGCTGCTCGTGCCGCAGGCGGCGAGTGCGCTCAGCGTGAGAGCGGAGACGAGGACGACCGCGCTGGCGCGGCGAGTACGGCGGAACCGGGCACTTCTCATGGGTGGTCCCCTTCGGGCAGGAACGTGGAAGGTCGCCCCACCACCAGACGGTGGAGGCGTTGTGGGGTGCGGCACACTCAACCACTCCGCCCGAGTGAACGCAAGATCTCGCGTTGATTTCGTAAATCACTGACAGGGGACAGTCGATTATTCGCTGAAGGCTCGCGAGATCGATGTCGTCCCGCACGTTCTCGCTGCGGCGGACACCGGGATCACCCCGCCGGCCTGCGGCCACGTCCTGGTGATGGCGGTGAGGGGACGGGGCGCGCCGAGCGGATCGCGGGCAACGGCGTCCGTCAAGGCTGCGGAACCTCTTGCGGGTCGGGTGCGCCGCGGTACGAGACCTCGTCGACGGCCGACGACGAAGGGTCCTGCCCCGGGGCCGCCCTGGAGTGGCCGCATGTCCCTGCCTGCCGACCGGACCGCCTCTGATCTGCTCGATGGCCTGCGCACCGTCGCCTCGGCCCGGCCGGGGAGACCTGGCCCCTGGACGAAGACCGAACCGGCAGTCTCAGGGCTCGCCCTCGCGCAGCGCGTCGAGCGCGGGCCCGGTCGCGACCGCCGGCGCGTCGAGCGCGGGCTGGACGGTTTCTTGACGGAAGCGTGCGTGCATCCCGGCCGGCAGGAAACCACTCAGCCGTCCCCCGCGGCGCCGAACGACGAGCGGCCGGTTGCTCGCGACCCCGGCAGGGTGCGAAGCTCATCTGCCGCCCGGTCCCGCGCACCCGAAGACGCCGTTGCCGATACGGGCGTGACGCGCCCAGAACCGCCGCCCAGCGGGCACGTCGCACACGAGCCGACGGGGGACCCACGAGCACACTGCGAGGTGGTCCGGCTGTCGGCTGTCCTTCTCGGGGTGTGACCCAGATACGCGTCGATGGGGCAATGAGTTGAGACGGTGGCGACCGAGGGCCGCTTGTCCTGATTCTTGCCCGGGGTGATGACCAGCTTGCGGGCGATCTCGGGGACGGGGACCCCGTTGGCCCGCAGGCTGCGGGCGTACGCGGCCATGTCGTCGTCGACACCCTAGGGACGCCCGCCATGCCGGCCGCGCTCGCGGGCGGACGCCTGGCCCTCCAGGGGCTTCTCCCGGGTGTACGCGCGTTCGGACTCCGCCATGCCGGCGAAGAACGCGAACAGGGCGGCGCCGTGCCCGGACGGGTCGTACACCCCCTGAAGGGGGCCGGTGAGGAGTTCGAGCCGGACGTCGTGGTGGCGCAAGTCCTCGGCGATGGTCAGCAGCTCGGCGGCGCCGCGGCCGAGGCGCTTCATCTCGTGCACCGTGAAGATCACCCGCTGGTGCGGGACGGCCTTCTTGATGGTGCGGGCGAAGTCCATCGCCTTGACGAACTCCGGCGTCACCTTGACCCGGGTGCTGATCTCCTTGGAGAAGACCGGATCACTGCCCGCCTCTTTCAGGGCGTTATTTCTGCGCACGTGGAGCGTGACGGCCGTTGCGTTCTGGTCCTCGTCATGTTGTCGCACCGGATGGTCGGGGCTGTGGACTATGTTGTAGGGATGATTACCGGGATGGCATCGCGCCGCACACGGATTGGTGACCCGGTGCTCTTCTGAGCGTCGTACGGGCCAGTGCGGGCCCGCTGTCCGATCGAGGTTCTTGCGCCGCTGCGCGGGCTCCGCCTCCGTCGTGTTGATCACAGGCTCGGCACGTCAACCACGACAGGAGATTTCATGCCCATCAAGACGCTGCAGATTCCCACCGCGGACGGCCAGGCCGACGCGTTCGCCGCCTTCCCCGATGGTGGCGGGCGGTACCCGGGGGTGCTGATGTACGCGGACGGCTTCGGCATCCGACCCGTGCTGCGGGAGATGGCCCGCGAACTGGCCCGGCACGGGTACTACGTGCTCGTCCCCAACCTCTTCTACCGGCACGGCCCGGCTCCGGTGATCGAGCTTCCCGAGCACATGGGAGATGAGGTCCGGCCCACGGTCTTCGCCCAGCTGATGCCGATGATCGAGGCGCACACCACAGAACGTGTCCTGATCGACGCCGACGCCTATCTCAAGTTCCTCAGCGCTCAGCCCGAGGTCAGCGCCGGACCGGTCGGGGTGACCGGCTACTGCATCGGCGGCCTCCTGGCGACGCGCACCGCCGCGGCCCACCCCGGCCAGGTGTCCGCCCTCGCCGCATTCCACGGCCCAGTGGGAGTCGACGGGCCTGACAGCCTCTCGAAGCTCACCGCCGAGGTCCACTTCGGCCACGCCGAGAGCGACGTGACGCCCGAGGCCCTCGGCGAGCTCAACCAGGCCCTGGATGCCGCAGGTGTCAGCTACACCTCCGAGATCTACCCCGGCACCATCCATGGCTTCACCATGTCCGACACCGACGCTTTCAGCGCCTCCGGGCTGAAGCGTCACTGGGACCGCCTGCTCCCTCTTTTGGGCCGCGCCCTGGGTAACAGCTGAGACTCCGGCTCGGAAAGAACGAACCTGAAGTACACGGCTCCGCGCCCGCTGGCCAATGCCGTCCGGGGCCGCACCCGCAGGGTGAACGACCGGTGATCCACCGTGGTCGCAGGGCCGCCCCGCTAGCGCGGGGGCGGCTCCCAGACAGCTCCAGCCGGCCTCCACCACCTTCTCCCGCGCGATGTTGATCAGGTCCGCGGGCCGGTCCTTCGCCGGGCACCGTCGCCCAGCGTCTCGTCATGGTGCAACCCCCTTCCGTCTCGCAGGTGTGAGGCGTCTCTGTCGTCTGAGACAAAGGGGAAGGCCGAACGGCTGGAGGCGGCGGCCGTCTCTTTACCCGGCCGAGGACGGGCGAGGACGGCGGAGGACGGCGGAGGACGGCTGATCTTTCCGGCCGGTGGCGGCCGGTGCCGCTCAGGACCGGTTTCCCTGTCTGCTGCGGTCCCCGGCCGGCGCCGAAGACGTCGGTGAAGCTGTACGGGGCACGGTCGCCGAGGCAGAGGTCCAGGATCCCGTGCGCGCCGGCGGAGAAGGCCTCGCTGCGCGCGAACCGTGCCTGTTCGCAGGCGGTGCGCGCCGCTTCGACGTCGCCGGGAGGGGCGGCGATCGCCTTGCCGAGTCCGGCGCCGTAGAACATCGCCGGGCTCGCGCCGTCACCGCAGGGCGGCACCGGGTGAGCGGCGTCGCCGAGGAGCGTCACGGCGGGGACGCGGTCCCACCGGTGTCCGTCCGGCAGGGTGTGGATCAGGCGCGCGGACCGGAGCGGTCTCGCCGTCGGTGATCAGCGCGGTGAGCCGCGGAGCCCACCCCTCGAACTCGGACGCGGCTGGTCACGGACGAGCCGTCGGCGAACGTCGGTTCGTGCCGGCCGGCACCGCGGGAACGCACACCGGTGGCCTCGTGCCCCCGCCGGACCGTTCCCTCGGGGAGGGAGCCGAGCGGGACGCGGCGCTCGGAACAACGTTACAGGCGTGTCAGACTCGGGCTCATGACGAACAGGACGCAGCGGGCCGAACGGCGCACGGACGCGCTGTCGAAGGAGCGGATCGTGGAGGCCGCGATCGCGATCCTCGACGAGAGCGGCGAGAGCGCTCTGACCTTCCGCGCGCTGGCGGCGCGCCTGGCCACGGGGAGCGGGGCGATCTACTGGCACGTCGCCAACAAGGACGACCTGCTGGCGGCGGCCACCGACGACGTCGTCGCCCGTGTCGTCACGGACGTGGACGACGGCGCGGAGCCGCGGGCGGCGATCCGGACCGTCGCCCTGGGCGTGTTCGACGCGATCGACGCGCATCCCTGGGTGGGCACCCAGCTCACCCGTGCGCCGTGGCTGGCCGCGATGCCGCGCATCTTCGAAGCCATCGGCGGCCGGCTCCAGGCGCTCGGCGTGCCCGAACGGGCGTGGTTCGACTCCGTGTCCGCGCTCGTGAACTACATCCTCGGCGTCGCCGGCCAGAACGCCGCGAACGCCCGCCTGCACGCCCACGGGACCGGTCGCGAGGCCCTCCTCGGCGCGGTCGCCGCGCAGTGGGCGCGGCTCGACCCGGCGCGGTACCCGTTCGTGCACCGGGTGGCGGAACAACTGCCCGCGCACGACGACCGCGAGCAGTTCCTCGCCGGCATCGATCTCATCCTGGCCGGCGTCACGGCCACCCTGCCGGCCGGCACCCGCACGGGGAGCGACGGGAGCCGGGCGAGCCGTTCGTGAGCGGGAGCGGCAGGCGCCGGCGACGAGGGCGGCAGGCACCGACGGTCCCCCGTGACCGACCGTGCCGGCCGCCCTCACCGGCGCCGCGGCCGCCGACAGCGGCCGGCCCCGGCGGGTCGGAACACCGTGTCAGAACACGGCGAGCGGGTTGACGGGCGCCCCGGTCAGCCCGTTGACGCGCGGAGGCGCGACGGTGAGGAGGAAGGCCCAGCGGTCCAGTTCCGCGCAGACGGCGGCCAGCTCCGCCAGTTCGGCGACGTCGACCAGCGGCATGCCCATCAACGGCAGGGCGACCGTGTGCAGCGGCAGCGGGCACGCGGGGTCCAGCGGCGGATGGACGTCCCCGGCGTCCCCGACGAAGAGGGCCGCACCACGCCGGTGCATCCAGCGGACGGCGTCCAGGCTGACGCCGGGCATGGCCCGGCCCGGCTGACGGCCCTCGATCCAGCCGCAGCGGAGGACGAGGGCGTCCCCGGACTCCAGCCGTACGCCCTGGCGTTCCTCGGCGGCGTCGAGGTCACGCGCGGTGACGGCGTACCGTTCCGGCAGCGGCCCGTCGGCCGCCAGGTCGAGCAGCACGCCCCTGGTGACGATGCCCGCCGCGAACGCGGTCGTGGAGGCGTGCCGCACACCGGCCGGGGTCAGGCTCTCCGCGAGCGGCCGCCCGGGGTAGACCCGGCCTTCGCGCGGTTTGTGCACCAGCGCGTCGATGTGGGTCGACCGGGGGTGGTGGTTGGTGACCGTGATGACGTCCACCGCCGCCGTCGCCGGGGAGCCGGTGTACGCCAGCATCTGCTGCACGGGCGAGGCGGGCCGGTCGGCGAGGGCGAGCGGGCCGCTGACGAGCGGGACCGGTTCGACCGGCTGGGCCAGGGACACGAAGCGTCCCGTGCGCGCCTCGGCGGCGCCCCGGGCCCTGGCCTCCTCGGTGATGAGGTTGAGCGTGCCGAGCTGGTCGTCCGAACCCCACCGGCCCCGGTTGTCGGGCAGGTCTTCCGTGCCGTGCTGCCGGTCGGTGCGTGCGCCGCGTTCGGTCATCTGCCGTGCCGCCTGTTCTCTCAGGAGTGGGGTCGGTTGCTCATGCGGTCGGCGAGGCGCCGGTCTTCCTGCGGTGGCGGCGGTCGGCGACGCACATGAGGGCGAGGCCGGCGAGGACCCAGACGGCCAGGACGAGTGCCGGGCCGCCGGCGCCGGTGCCGTCGTAGAAGGCGTTGGCGCGCAGCAGGCTGCCCGAGGCGCCGGGCGGCAGGAGCTGGCCGAGGGTGGACCAGCCGTCCGGCAGCCAGTACGGGCCGCTGGCGAGCCCGGAGAGCGGGTTGCCCAGGAACATCATCACCACGGACCCCGCGCCGAACCCGGCGTATCCGAGCAGCGACTCCAGGCCGAGGAAGGGGATGGCGAGCGCGGCCATGCCCAGCGCGAGGCCGAGGGAGGTGGTCCAGTAGTCGCCGTCCAGCGTGCCGATCCCGAACTGGAGGACGGCGGTCACGGCGGCGCCGGCCGCGAGCGCGAAGGCGACGACCCCGGCGAGCCGGACGCGCCGCCCGGCGTGGCCGGGGAAGAGCTGGAGCAGCACGACGGCGGGGAGCATGCCGCCGAAGACCATGGGCAGCGCCGCGGAGGCGAGGCCCGTGCCCCGGGGGTCGTCCTCGGGGAAGGGGACCAGGTCGTGCACCGTGACGGGCACGTGCTGCCGCTCGGCGAGCGTGGTGCCGAGTCCGCTGATCGCGGCGCCGATCTGCTGTCCGCCCGCCGTCGCGGTGTAGACGGTCACGCCGTCCTCGGCGAAGACGAGGCCTCCGACGGTGTCGCGGTTCTCGATGGCCTCGGTCAGGGCCTGGGGATTGTCGTGGACCGTGACCTCCCACTCGTCGCCGGGCAGTTGCTCCTGGACGGCGGTGACGGCGGACTCCGGGCCGGTGACGCCCAGCGGGGCGTGGTGCGGGCCGCCGTTGGCGGTCGGCAGCCCGAAGGCGCAGAGCATGAGGGTGATCGCGGCGGTGAGGCCGATGATCACGCCGGTGAGCCGTATCACCAGCCGCGGGCCACCGGGCGGCGCTGCGGAGGAGGGGGTGGTACCGCCCGGTTCCGGAGCGGTGGGGGCGGAGCTGGCGGAGCTGGCAGGCATGACAACCGTTTCGCGTGGTACGGGTCCCTGGCCCCGGCGAGCGGGGACGGGACGGCGGACGTGGTGCGTGTGGAACGTGGAACTCGGCCCTCGGCCGGCCGCGCGGGGCGCGGCGAAGGGGTCGGACACGAGCGGACGGGCGCACTGGGCGCCCCCGACACTTCGACTATACAACTCAGCGAGCGATGAGTTCATCGAACGATGAGTTAACGGAGGCAGGCATCATGGAGGCATGGGAAGCGTCAGAGACATGCGCGAAGAGAACGGCCCCGGCCGTGAGCAGGCCGGGGCGGACGCGCGAACGGCGGCGGCGACGGCGGCCGCGGCGGGTACGGCAGCGGGCACGGCGGCTACGGGGAGCAAGCGCGCCGGGGGCCGGCGGCCCGGGGAGACCCGGACCCGGGAGACGATCCTGGCCGCGGCCCGGGCCTGTTTCGCCGAGCGCGGTTTCGACGCGACGAGCATGCGCCGCATCGCGGAGGCGGCAGGGGTGGACCAGGCGCTGGTGCACCACTTCTACGGCACGAAGGAGAGCCTGTTCCTCCAGGCGCTGGAGCTACCGGGAAAGATGCACGAAGCTCTCGCCGCCGCCGCCCGGGGCGAGCGCGAGGGGGTCGGGGAACGCGTGGTGCGCGCCCATCTCGCCGTGTGGGACGACCTGTCGGCGCGGCCGGCGCTCATGACCATGGTGCGCTCGGCCGCCGTTCACCGTGCCGCCGCCGCCCGGCTGCGGGACACCGCGACCACGGTCCTGGCAGACGCGCTCAGCGAGGTCGTGACCGGCGAGGACGTGACGCTGCGGTCGAGCATGATCTCCACTCAGCTCATCGGGCTCGCCATGATGCGCTACGTCGCACTGCTGGAGCCCCTCGCCTCGGCCGACACCGACACGGTGGTGCGCTACTACGGCCCCGCTCTGCAGGCGATCGTGGAGGCTTGACGGTCGTCGGCGACGACGGCCAGGGCCCGCCACCGGGTGCGGTGGCGGGCCCTGGCCGTCGAGCAGGTGTCAGGCGGCGGGGGTGATGTCGGCCCCGGCGGCCCAGATGCGCTTGATCCTGCGGGTGGCGGTGATGTCGGTCAGCGGGTCGCCGTCAACGAGCAGCAGGTCGGCGCGCAGGCCGGGCCGTACGGCGCCGCGGTCGTGCAGGCCGAAGTGGCGGGCCGGCAGGGCGGTGGCGGCCTGCAGGGCTTCGGCCGGGGTGAGGCCGGCGTCGACCAGGAGGACCAGTTCGTGGTGGAGGCCGGGCCCGTGGGTGACGGGGTCCGGGATGGGAGCGGGGCCGGAGAAGGCGTCGGTGCCGGCCAGGACGGGCACCCCGGCCGCGTGCAGGGCGGCCACGCTGTCGCGGCTGTAGGCGTAGTCCTGGCCGTGCGGGCGGGCGCCGTTGATGACGGCTTCCATCATGGCGAGCGTGGGGACGGCGACCTGCCCCTGCTCCGTCATCCGGGCGATGGTGTCGGAGTCGAGGACGCCGTCGCGCGGAACGTGCGTGACCACGTCGGCGCCGGCGCGTACGGCCCGGCGGTAGGCGTCGACCGAGGAGGCGTGGGCGACGGTCAGTTTGCCGTGGGCCTTCCCTGCGCTGATCACGGCGTCGATGGTGGCCTGGTCGAGCAGGTCGTCCTCGATCACGACCTTGATGTAGTCGGAGCCGTCGGCCACCCGCTGGGCGACGAAGCCCTTGGCCTGGGACGCGTCGGTCAGTGCGGCCTCGCCGGGCATGCCGGGCATGCGGGCGTGGTTGCCGCCGGGACCGATGGCGGGGATGCCGGCGCTTCGGATGTCGGGCACCCGGCCGCGGAAGGAGTCCACCCGCTGCGGGGGCCAGCAGGCCATGTCGAGGGCGGTGGTGATGCCGTGGTGGGCGAGCTTGGCGAGGTCGTCGGGGAAGATCAGGTGGACGTGCGCGTCGAAGAGTCCGGGCAGCAGGGTGGCACCGCCGCAGTCGACGGTCCGGGCACCGGTGGCGTCGTCGCCGATCACGGTGCCGTCAATGACGACGGTGGTGGGCTCGGTCAGCCGGGCGCCGTCGAAGACCCGGACGTCGGTCAGCGCGGTCCTGGTGGTGGTCACGTGTGCTCCAGGGGTGAGGGGAGAGGTGGGGGGATCTTCGTGAGAAAAGAAAGAGGGTCAGGCGAAGCGGGGGAAGAGGGCCAGGGCGTTGTCGCGCTGCACGGCGGCGCGCTGGGCGTCGGTGAGGGCGCTGTTGGTCATGAGCTGCTCGATGGCGCGCTCCACCGTGGCCTCCGGCGCCGCGGGCCAGTCGGTGCCAAAGAGGATGTGGTCGGCCCCGGTGACCTCCAGCGTGGGCAGGATCGAGTGCCTGCCGCCGGCCAGCGCGGTCTCGTAGTAGAGGCCGCTGAGGGCGCGGGTGACCTGGGCGGCGTCGAGCGCGGCGTCGCGGGGGCCCGTGCCCATGGTCGAGTGTTCGGCGATGCGCCAGCCGAGGGTGGGCAGCGCTCCGCCGCAGTGGGCGAGGATGAGCTTCAGGTCGGGATAGCGCTGGAAGACCCCGCGGTACAGGGCGTTGATGACATTGCGCGCGGTGTCGAAGGGGAACTCGCACACCGAGCTGGCCCGGCCGAAGCCGAGGTGGTCCGCGATGACGGGACTGTCGAACGGATGCAGGAAGACCGGCACCTGCCGCCGGTGGAGTTCGGCGAGCAGCGGCTCGGCCCAGTCCTCGCCGAGGTAGCGGCCCGCGGTGTTGGAGTTCAGCATGACGCCGTCGAGGTGGAGGGTGTCCAGCGCGTAGGCCAGCTCTTCGAGCATGGCCTCGGCGCTGTCACCGGGCAGGGCGGCGAACGCGCCGAAGCGGCCCGGGTACTCCTCGATGAGCTGTGCGTACTCCTCGTTGACGCGCCGGGCCCAGCGCGTGGCGAAGCCGGGGTCGTCGGCGGTGCCGGTGAACGTCCACGGCGCCGAGAGGATCTGGGTGGCGATGCCCTGGCGGTCCATGTACTCCAGCGCCGCCTGCGGGGACCACTGGACGGACATCTTGAAGCCGCCGGCCAGGGCGAAGCCGTTGCGGAAGGTTTCGTCGACGGTCCCGCCCGTGTAGTGGGCGTGGACGTCTATGCGATTCGGTGACACGAGAGATAAGCTCCAAATAAGATACGGATGCGTCTCTTAAAAGCGAAGAGTACTCCTCCTCCCCGCCTTGCGGGACCCAGGGGTCCCCTGGGGTCCCGTCCCGCCTTCGCGCAGGTCACCGGCGCCCTTCCGGGCACGCTTCCATGGACCCGTTCGACGGGACGTCAGTCGGCCAGCTATAACCGGAGCCGTGACAGCAGCTCGCCGGCCCGCCGGCTCCGACACCACCGCCTCCCCGCAGGACGCGCCGGACGTCCCGCGCGGAAGCAGCCGGCGCAGGGGCGCCGCGCTGCTGCGGGCGATCTACCTGGCGACCCTGGAAGAGCTGGCCGAGACGAGCTTCGAGGAGCTCAGCTTCGAGAAGATCGGGGCGCGCGCCGGCACCGGCAAGGCCACCCTCTACCGCCGCTGGTCCACCACGGCGGAGCTGGTGCTGGCCGCGCTGTCCGATCCGGCGACCGGCTTCCCCCAGCCGGTCGCCCCCGACAGCGGCTCCCTGCGCGACGACCTCGCGTCCGTGCTCACCGCCCTGGCGGACAGCCTCCAGGAGCCGAGAGGCCGCGCACTGCGACCGCTGATCACCCAGCGGCCCCGCCATCCGGAGCTGTTCGACGAGTTCCTGCGGGTGCTGGTCGCGCCGCACCAGCGGCTTCTCCTCGGCATCCTCCGCGCGGCGGCCGACCGCGGCGAAGCCGAACCCGACGCGGTGACCCAGCGCATCGCCTCGGTCGGCCCCCGTCTGGTCATCATGGAGTCCATGCAGCACGACTCGGTGCCGCCGTCGGAGGTGGCGGCCATCGTCGACGAGGTGCTGCTGCCGCTGACGGCGGCGCACGCTCGGCGCCCCCGTGCGGCTCAGCGGCCCAGCACCGCCTGACCGCCCCGGCCGCCCATGGGGCTCCCGGGCGGTGAGGGACCGGTGGCCGCCGTCACCCGGCCGCCGACCCGGAGGTGACGACCTCGCGGGCGGCGCGGGCCAGCAGGGCGACGTCGGTGGACACGACGACGAACCGGTGCCCCCGGGCGATGCGGGCGGCCGCACCGGCCCCGTCGGAGGCGGTGATGCCCAGGGTGTGACCGGCCCGGCGGCAGACGTCCTCGACGCTGCGCACCATCCGGTCCAGCTCCGGATCGTCCAGGGCGAGACCGCAGCTGACGGCCAGGTCAGCGGGGCCGATCATAACGGCGTCCAGACCGGCGGTGGCCGCGATGGAGCCGGCGTTCTCGACGGCCCGCCGGCTCTCCAACTGGCCGATCAGCAGGACGTCCCGGTCGCTGCGCTCCATGTAGTCCGCCAGTCCCGTGCTTCCCCAGCCGCCCGCCCTGCCGGAGTTGCTGACACTGCGCCGGCCGAGCGGAGGGAACCGGCAGGCGGCGACGGCACTGCGGGCCTGGTCCGCGTCGTCGACGTGCGGGACGACCAGTCCCGCCGCACCGGCGTCCAGGGGAGGCTGCACGTCCCGCGGCGCATGACCGGGGACGCGCACGAACGGTGCGATGCCGTTGCCGCGCGCGACCGCGATCATCGCCGACAGGTCCCGGGGCCCGATGAGGGCGTGCTCGGTGTCGAGGACGACGAAGTCCAGACCGCCGACCGCGAGGACTTCGACGGCCTCCGGCGTCGGCAGCTTCACGAACGTGCCGAGCGCCGGCCGTCCGTGGGTGCCCAGGGCCCTCACGCGTCACTCCCCTGCTGCGCCTGCTGTCCGGGGTCCGCCGGGTAGTCGTCCGCGTTGAGGACCCATCCCTGGCCGAGGAAGTCCGCGCGCGGCGGCGCGAAGACGTCGACCAGGTCGTGGTCCCCGGCACCGACGGCCCGCGTGGTGTGGATGACGCCGGGCGGGATCACCGCCACGGACGGACTGTGGCACCGGGTGTGCGCGTCCTCGCGCCACTCGCTCAGCCGCGGTGTCCAGGGGGTGCGGAAGTGGTGGACGAAGTCCCCCGCCAGCGTCACCGACCCCTGCTCGAAGTCCTCGTGCACGTGCGGGGAGAGTCGCTCGGGATCGCGGGGGCCGACCTGGCGGGGGAACCAGTTGACCATCAGGTGGGCGGTCCGGAAGATCCGGCCGAGCCGCGCCGGATCCTCGGGGACCTCGGACATCCGGTGCACGGCGGGCACCGAGGGCATCGCCGCGGGAGTCCACCGCCGCAGCGGAGCGACGGCCGGGTCGGGACTCTCGTACCGGGCCGCGTTGTCGGCCCGCTCCAGCACGGAGCTCGCGAAAACGGAGAAGACCCTGAGCACCGCGCAGTCCCGGTCGGCGACGACCGAACTGTCGCCGGGGGGCACGATCACCAGACCGGGCTCGTCGAGGACGCCCTGTCCGCCGGGGCCGGAGACCGTCAGCCGCACGCCCTCCTGCGTGAGCAGCACGATGTGCTCGTCGGGCACACCCGCCTCAACGACGGCCTCCCCGGAGAGAAGCGGCGTGTGGGACACGACGAAGTTCTGGCCCCGCACGTACTGTGAGCGGTCGGCGGGGCGCGGTCCGGACGGCTGCTCCCACTCGGTCACCTCCGGCGCACGCGGCAGCCGGCCGCGGACGTCGGACCGCGTCACGGGGGTCAGGTTTCGGCGAGGGTCATCAATGGGGTGGGACATGTGCCCACTGTGGAATCCGCCCTCGGACACCATCAATGGGCAACTGCCGATCGCATCGTTCGACGAACCCGAACGGTCCGCATGCGCGGCGGCGAGAGGCCCGCAGCGGCCGGGCCCCCCTCACCCGGCCAGACCGTCCGCGTACGCCTCCCGCGCCGCCGCCACCTCCCCGGCGGACTCCTGGCAGAGGTCGGCCAGCCGCCGCAGGCGCTGCGCGAACGCGACGCCCATGGGAGTGAGCGCGTACTCCACTCGCGGCGGGACCCCGCCGGAGAGCCTGCGCTCCACCAGTCCGTCACGCTCAAGGGTTCGCAGGGTCTGGGCGAGCATTTTCTCGCTCACCCCCTGCACACGCTGACGCAGCACCCCGAACCGCCGGCTGCGCTCCGCGAGAGCCAGCAGGACCAACGGCGCCCAGCGGCCGGTGACCGTCTCCAGCGTCGCCCTCGGCACACCGTTGCGGGCGAAGACGTCCACGGCTCCCGCCGCACTTCCCGAGCCGTCGTCGACGGCGGCATCCACGGCATCCACGGCATCCATGACCGCAGCCTAGAGCCGTGACGCGGCGGCCGCCAGGCTGTGAACTGGAAAGCGTGCTGCGAAAAAGTTAGCGCACTTCCCGCTCAGATCTGCTTTTCCCGCACGGGTGAAGGCTGTTGCCGCACTTTGAATTGACACAAGTGTCACCCTGGCTTACGTTCCAGAAACGCACCGCTCACGGTGCCGCCGCGTCCCGGACACCTGCCGGAAGGGCTGGTGCACATGGAAACCGACCTTGCGGCTCTGATCGCCGACTACTGGCTGCGGGTGGACCTCCGCAGTCCTGAACCCGTCGACGCCCTTTACACCGATGACGGCGTCTTCCGTGCCGGAGCACTGGACCTGCACGGGCGTGCCGCGATCAAGAGCTATTTCGCCGAGCGCAACCGAGAACAGGCCGCCAGCGGGCGGCTGACCCGCCATCTCCAGACCAATCTCCACCTGCGACTGCTCACGCCGACCCAGGCTCTGTGCCGGTCGACCGTGGTGGTCTTCGCAGGTGCGGGGCGCCCACCGCTGACGACCTCGACACCCGCCACCATCGCCGACGCCGAGGACGAGTGCGTGCTGACCGCCGACGGCTGGCGCTTCCGCAGCCGCCGGCTGACGCCGGTCTTCCTCGGCCCGACGGCCGCCGCCTTCGCCGCACCCCCCGCCTGAACCCGCGCCCGTCACGCAGCACTCATCACCTCACCGTCACCATCCTCACGATCACCAGGAGCTCTCCTATGTCCTCCACCGAGTCCACCGCCTACCTCGCCTGTGTCGTGCACGTGCCGTTGTTCACCATGCAGGACCGCGAGATCAACGCCGACGCCTGGGCGGCGTACGACGCCCGGGTCGCCGAGTTCCGCAGCTTCGACCCCGATCTGGTGATCGTCTTCGGCGGGGACCACTACGACAACGTCTTCCTCAACCTGGCTCCGCAGTTCATGATCGGGCACAAGGCCTGGGCCGTGGACGACTGCGGCGGCAAGCCCGGCGTCCTCGACGTGCCCTCCGACATCTCCCGGAAGCTGGCCGACTACCTGGTCGAGCAGGAATTCGACATCGCCACCTCCTACGACATGGGAGTGGACCACGGCTTCTCCAACGTCCTCGGGCACTTCCTGGGTGAACTCGACGCCAAGCCGGTCATCCCCATCCACGTCAACGTCCTCAGCGATCCGCGTCCGACCATGCGCCGCTGCCGGGCCCTGGGCGAGGCGATCGGCACGTTCGCCCGCACGCTCGGTCTGAAGGTCGCCTTCCTCGGCTCGGGCGGTCTCTCGCACCAGACCGACGCGATCTTCCCGCAGTACGACACCGCTCCGGACGAGGTCACCCGGGACTACATCGTCAGCGGCGGCGCGCGGGGAGCGCTGACCCGTACCGCGTTCATGGAGAAGATCCAGACCGACATGGACGACTTGAGCGGGCAGCTGGTCAGCGGGGAACTGCGGGTGCCGTGGATCAACAAGGAGTGGGACGAGAAGTTCCTGGCCACGTTCGCCGGCGATCTCACCGCGTTCGACTCCTGGACCGACCAGGAGATCCTCGAGGCCGGCGGTGGCGGCGGATCGGAGATCCGCCAGTGGGTCGCGGCCGCGGCAGCGGCACAGGCGTGCGGCGCCGACGAACGCGTGGTCGACTACTACTCCCCGGACACGGCCACCGCGGTAGGGGTGGGCATCGCGCACAGCCGCCTGCGCACCGCCCGGTGAGGGGGGTGGACGGCCGGGCTCCCGTTGACGCCGTGCTGCTGATCCACGGCTGGGGCGGTTCCGCGGCGTCGGACTGGCACGACAACGGCTGGGGCGGCCTGCTCGCCGGGCACGGACGCGCTGCGCTGGCCGTGGACCTGCCCGGGCACGGCCGGCTGCCGCAGTCCCACGACCCCGCGGACTACGCCGACCTGGCCGCCGGGGTCCTGGCGGAGCTGCCGGACGGCGGCCCGCTGGACGCCGTCGGGTTCTCGCTGGGCGCGAAGGTCCTCCTGGAACTGGCCGCCCGGCATCCCGACCGGTTCGGCCGGCTCGTGCTGGGCGGTCTCGGCGGCAACGCGTTCGCTCCCGAACGCCTGGGACGGGAGCTCGCCGACGCCCTGGAGGCCGGCCCCCGGGCCGGCACCCCGGCGGCCGTCAGCGACTTGGCCGCCTACGGCATCGGCAACGGCAACGACCGCCTGGCCCTGGCCGCGTGCCTGCGCCGTACGGCGAACCCGGTGCTCACCCCCGACCGGCTTCTCCGCGTCCGGGGCCCGGTGCTCCTGGTCGTCGGGGAGCACGACCGGGTGGCGCATCCGGTGCAGCCCCTGGCCGACGCGCTGCCCGGCGCGCAGGTGCGCACCCTCCCCGAGGTCGCCCACCTGGACCTGCCCGCGTCCGCCGCGTTCCAGCGGCTCGCCCTCGGATTCCTGGGCGAAGGCCGCCGACTAGCATGACGCGATGACCGACCGACTGCCGTCCCCCCCGCCCGCCGGCCCACCGGATCCCCGAGGCGAGCGGGGGGCCAGGAAGCGCGCGGAGACGCGGCTGCGGCTGCTGCGCGCCGCCTTCGACCTGCTGGGCCGGCCCGAGGGACGCCACACGCAGATCGACGACGTCATCCGTCACGCCGGGGTGGCGCGCGGCACGTTCTACAACTACTTCGACAGCCGCGACCACCTCCTCGACGTGATGGCCTACGAGCTGAACCACGGGATGGACGAGGCGGTGGCGCTGGCGCCCGATCCCGCCACCCGGACCAGCTGGGCGTTGAGGCTGTACATCCGCAAGGCCCAGCGGGACCCGCAGTGGGGCTGGGCGATGGTGAACGTCGGCGCGGGCGGGCAGCAGGTCTTCGGCCAGGACACCTTCCGCAACGCCACCGAGACCCTGCGGGACGGCATCGCCGGCGGTCTGCTCCGGCTCAGCAGCCTGCAGGCCGCGCTCGACCTGGTCACCGGAGCCGGTCTGCAAGCCATCCGTACGGTCTGCGAGGGTCAGGCCGGGCCCTCCCACGCCGAGGACGTCACCCAGGCGGTGCTCCTCGGTCTCGGCCTGCACCGCTCCCGCGTGCAGCGCCTGATCACCTCCCCCCTCCCCGAGAACGCCGTCGCCATCGCCGGCAACCTCACCCGCACGGACGGCGGCGCCCGCCCGGCGGACGGGCGCGGATGAACGCGCCGCCGCCTCGCCGACGCCACCGTCCGGCAGCGCCCTCATCGCGCCGCGCGCCCCTGGCGGTCGTCCGACGACGCCGGGGCCTCCAGGCTCCGGGCCGTCGCGCGCAGGGCGTCGACCAAGGCGCACGCGTCCTGCCCGGCGTCCTCACGCGTCAGCGCGCAGATCGTCGCGCCCACCCCGGGTGCGAGCGGGCGCATGACCAGTCCGGGCATCCGGTCGGAGCCCAGCCCGGTGGCCGGGTGCAGACCCACCAGCCGGCCGGTCCGAATACGCAGGGCGAGGTCCTCGTACCGTTCGACCTCCTCGACGTCACCCGGGTTCAGACCGGCCTGCGCGAGAGCGATCTGCACGGTCCCCGCGAGGAACGCGTTGTCCTTCCGCGGGGTCATCAGCAGCCCTCTGCCCCGCAGCGACGCCATCGCGACGACGTCCTCGCGGGCCAGTGGGTCGTCCTGCGGCAGCACGGCCATGATGGGCAGTTTCCGTAGCACGACGCTGCGCAGCGGCGGCTGCACCGTCGCCGACCAGCACAGACCGATGTCGGCCGTGCCCGCCTCCACGGCCCGCTGCTGCTCGTGCGTGTGCATCAGCACCGGCCGCCAGACCGGGAGAGCCGGTGCCGAGCCCGCTCCCGCGGCGGCCTGCAGGCTCGGCAGCAGCAGGTGCCCCAGCTGCGGGGTGTGGGCGATGACCACCTCGGGCCGCAGCCTGCGGGCGCGGGCGGACGCCCGGGCGTGTGCCCGGAGCAGCGCCTCGAACGGCTCCCGCACTTCCTGGAGGAACCGGGCGCCCTCCGGGGTCAGGGTGACTCGTCGGCTGGTGCGCGCGAAGAGCTTGCCGCCGATGCCGCGTTCCAGCGCGGCGACCGCTTCCGAGACGGTCGCCGGGCTGCGGTGCAGCCGCTCGGCCGCCCGGCCGAAGTGCAGTTCGTCGGCGACCGCGAGGAAGCATTCCAATTGGGCGATGTTCATGCCGGTCTCCCACGCATCGTTCGGCTCTGCCGAAGGATGGTACCCGGCTGATGCTGCGCGCGGGGCCGCCGCCACCCGCGTCGCGGCGTCGCGGCCGGCGGCGCCGGACGGGAAACCGGGTGCGGACCGGCGGCGCGGCGGTGTGTCCCGAGCGCCCGTGTCGGCGCGGTCGCCACCTGCCGGGCGGCCGGCTTCCACTCCCTCCCCGAGGTGCGGGACCCGCGCCGGGACGCCCGGGCGCCGGTCGCTCCGGCGGGGCGGCCCCGGGGCGACTCACCCGGCGCGGCCGGGCGCGGCGTCACGTGGCTCCGTACCGTCCCTCCGGAGCACGGCGGAGCCCAGGACCCGCGCGGCCTCCAGCGCCGCCGTCAGCTCCGGCAGCCGGGCGGCGAGGTCGTGGCCGAGTATCTCCTGCGCCCGCTTGACGCGGTAGGTGACGGTGTTGCGCGCCACGTGCAGCTGGGCGGCGGCGGCCGCGAGACCGCGCTCGTTGCGCAGGTACCGGCGTACGGTCTCGCGCAGCTGGTCCGCCTGCGGGCTGTCCACCGCCAGGGCGCCGAGCTCGTCGCTGACGAAGCGGCGCAGCGCGGGCAGGTCGGCGGAGAGCAGGGCCGCCAGCCCCACGTCCCGGTACTCGACGAGCCGTCCGGTCCCGCGCGGGTTGAGCTGCACGACCCGCGCGGCGTGCCGGGCGTCCTCGTGCGACTGGCGGAATCCGGCCAGGCCCTCGCGCACGGAGCCGCAGGCGAACCGGATGTCGGCGGGGAACGCCGGCTCCGGCCGCCGGGGGGCCGGCGGCCCGGGATGGGGGCTGCCCCAGGCCCACACGGTCGTCCCACCGATCGGCACGACGAGCGGGGAGGAGCAGCCGCGCTGGTGGAGCAGCTCGGCAGTCGCCGCCTGAAGGTCGGTCGTGGCCTCGGCCCGGGGGGCCTCGCACCAGGCGATGACGGCGAGCTGGCGCCCTTCCAGCGGGTGGGCCAGCAGCTGGCTCGCGGTGTCCTGCCGGACCGGTTCGCCGTCGAGGATGAGACGGACGGTCTCCTCGCGCGCGGCGGCGCCGCTGGTGATCCAGCGGTCGTGCTCGGCGAGGTACTCCGCGGTCATGTGCGAGGAGAACGCGTCCATGTAGCCGAAGAGCAGCTCGGAGATGCGGCGGAACTGTCCGGCCAGGTCGTCGGGCGGGACGAGGTCCTGGCACCCGGCCATCAGCGACCGGGTGAGGCTGGCGTGGGCGACCCGGATGCCCCGCAGGACCTTGTCGAGCGCGATGCGGCGACGGGCGAACTCGCGGTCGCCGCGCAGGGACTCCTCGGGTACGACCAGGTCGGCCGAGGGGTCGGCCAGCAGCGTCAGCGCGTGCAGCGTCGCGGCTTCCGTGCCCATGCGCAGGGTCTCGAAGGGCGCTTTGCCGCCGCCGAGTTCGGGGACCGCGTCGATGATGGTGCGGGCCAGGTCGTGACCGACCTGAACGGCCCAGGCCACGGGGCCCGGACCGAGCCGGTCCGTGGCGTCGGTCAGGGCGCTCACCGTGCCGGCGGGCTGGTACGGTGCGTCCCTTCCGGCCGCCTGCCCGGGTGGAGGGGCGAGCCGGTAGACCCAGTCGGTACGGCCGGAGCCGAGGGGAGCTGTCATGACGCCGTCCTTGCCGTCGTGAGAGCAGCGCGCGCTGCGGATTATCGCCAATCGGCGATGTTATCGAGTACGTCAGGCCTGGCAGTGCACCCGTGCAGCACCCACAGTGCCCCCAATACCACCCAAACGCGCATAATGAGGATGTTCTAGGTCTCGATCGGTTGGTGAGGTCCGGCGTGGGCACCTGCTTCGGGGACGACAACGACGGCCACGACGCGTTCGACGACGCCCTCACTGACGTGGTGGCCGCCCTGATCGACGACCAGGGGAAGGTCGTGCAGTGGTCCAGCGCCGCCGCGAAGCTGCTGGACAGGTCCGCCGACGACGTGTGCGGCCGGCCCGCGGCCCGGCTGTTCGCGGACCCGGACCGGGCGGCCGGCGTACTGCCCGACCACGGGGCGACCGCCCTGTGGCGCCACGCCCGCGGGCACGACGTCGCCGTCCGCTGCCGTGTGCTGCCGCTGGAGGGAACCGCCCACCGGCTGCTGCTCGCCGTGCCCGTCGACCGCGCGGAGGAGGCCGAGTGGGGGGCGGCGCTGGTGCGCGCCCTGCTCGGCCAGCAGCACATCGGAATCGTGCTGCGGGACACCGGCCTGGCCGTCGTGCGGAGCAATCTCGACTCGGGCGAAGCGCTGCGCCTGACGCCGGGCAGCAGGCTGGCGGACGTCATGGAGCAGCCCGACGCCGCCGTCGCGGAGGCCACACTGCGCGCGGTACTGGAGACCGGGGCGCCGTTGGTGGACCGCGCCCAGCACGTGCGTACCCTGTCCGATCCCGCGCACGACTACTCGCTGTCGGTGACCGCGGTGCGGACCACCAACCGCAGCGGACGGCCGTCCGGGGTCACGGTGCTGCTGACGGACGCGACGGCGCAGTGGCGGGCGACCCGGCGGCTGCGCCTGAGGCATCAGGCGGCGATCAGGGTCGGCAGCTCCCTGGACGTGCGCCGCACCGCCCAGGACGTCGCCGACGTGCTGGTGCCCGACTTCGCGGAGCTGGTGGCCGTCGACCTCGCCGAGCCCGTCCTGGCGGGCGACGAGCCGTCCAAGACGCTCGGCGCCGGCGACCCTCATCTGCGCCGCATGGCGGTGCGGGGGGCCGAGGGCTGGCCGGCGGGACTGCTGCGTCCCGGGGACGCCTTCCCCGCGCTGCCGAACCGGCCCAACATCCGCGCCATCCAGCAGGGGCGGACGATCGTCACCGACCGGGCCACGCTCGAGAAGGCGATGGGCGACAACCCGCTGCGCCGGCTGCTCATCCCCGACGACGGGCGCTACGTGGCCGTCGCCCCGCTGTTCGCGCGCGGCCTGATCCTCGGCCTGATCGGCGCGTGGCGGACGGACCGCGAGGAGCCCTTCGACGAGCAGGACGCGGACCTGCTGACCGAGATCGCCGCGCACGCCGCGCTCAGCATCGACAACGCGCGCCGGTACACACGTGAGCACGGCGCGGCCGTCGCCCTGCAACAGCGGCTGCTGCCCGCCGCCACCACCTTCACCCCGGCGATCGACGCCGTGGGCCGGTACCTGCCCGCGGCCGGGGGCGCGGAGATCGGCGGCGACTGGTTCGACGCCCTGCCGCTGCCGTCCCTGCGGGTGGCCATGGTCGTCGGCGACGTGGTGGGGCACGGGCTGCACGCCGCCGCCACCATGGGACGGCTGCGCACCGCCGTACAGACCCTGGCCGACCTCGAACTGCCCCCGGACGAACTGCTCACCCGGCTGGACGAACTGGTGGCCCGGCTCGCCGCCGAGGCGAGCCCGGCCGAGCGCGACGCGGTCGGCGCCACCTGCCTGGTCACGCTCTACGACCCGGTCACGCAGCGGTGCACGATGGCCAGCGCCGGGCACCCTCCGCCCATCGTGGCCGAGCCCGACGGCACCGCGCGCCCCGTCCCGGTACGGCCCGGCCCGCCCCTGGGTGTCGGCGGTCTGCCGTTCGAGACGACCACGGTCCAGCTGGCCCCGGACAGCTGGCTCGCCCTGTACACCGACGGCCTGCTCCACCGGCACGCCGACGACATCGACACCGGCGCGGACCGGCTGGCCCTGCGGATCGCCGCACTGCACCGGTCGGGCACCCCTCTGGAGGAGGCCGGCCACGCCCTGATCACCGGGCAGTCGCACGGACCGGCAGCCGACGACACCGCGCTGCTGCTCGCCCGCATCCGGCCGCTGCGCCCCGGCGCCGTGGCCGAATGGGAGTTCCCGGCCGACCCCGCCACGGTCGCCGACGCCAGGGCGGCGGCCTCCGGCAAGCTCACCGAGTGGGGGCTGGCCCATCTCGACTTCACCGTCGAGCTGATCGTCAGCGAACTGGTGACCAACGCGGTGCGGTACGCGGGCGCCCCGATCGGCCTCCGCCTCATCCACGACACCGTGCTGTTCTGCGAGGTCAGCGATCCGAGCAACACCCAGCCCAGGCTGCGCCGCGCCGCTCTCAGCGACGAGGGCGGCCGCGGCCTGTTCCTCGTCGCGCAGCTGTCCAGCCGCTGGGGGAGCCGGTACGGGCAGTCGGGCAAGACCATCTGGGTCGAGCTGGACGCAACGCCAGTTTCATAAATTATCGTTAATCTCTTGCGTCATCGATATTGGCAGGGCAAGACTACGCAGAGACATCCCGCACGGCTCGGAGGGGGCTTCCATGCGCCTGGCACGGCCCGGCGCCTTCCAGGGCGCCAGGTACCGGTACGCCGGGGGCCCGCCCCCTCCCCCGCCGCTCCGCGCCCCCTGACCGCCGGGCCCTCGGCGGGGCGGCAGGCGAGCCGAGCAGAACCGCACACTCTGCCGGTCGAGCACTCGAGGGTGTGCCCGACCCACTCGCCCCTGCCGCCCCCCGACGGTTCGGCCGGTGTGCGGCGCCGCCCCGCCTCCATTCGGCAGCGCCGCACACCACTCCCCCCACCTCCCACGACACCGCGCGGCGCGCCGCCCGCAGATCCTGAACGACCGAGGAAAAAATGCCTGATTTCGACCTGTACCGCCCGTCGGAGGAGCACGAGATGCTCCGCGACACCGT
>NZ_JBHMCY010000019.1:0-81629 GCF_042430725.1 Streptomyces cinereospinus
CGACGAGCCGTCGGCGAACCCGCTGGATAGATCACGAAACCGCACTGGAGTACTAGCTAGGTCATCTCGATGGCGCTGGGCGGCGTACCCGAGGGCAGCGTGGAGCTGGACATCTCCGAGACCCTGCCCTTGGCGGACGTCGACCGCGGCCTGCTGGAAGGGCCGGTCGCCGACATCGTCGAGAACGCCGTGGCGTACAGCCCGCCGGGTGAGGGGGTCCTGGTCTCGGCGAGCGCCAGGGCCGACCGGGTGGAGGTCCGGGTCGTGGACCGGCCCGGTGTCCCGGACGAGGCCAAGTCCCGCATCTTCGAACCTTTCCAGCGCTACGGCGACGCCCCGCGCGGCGACGGCAACGGCCTCGGCCTCGCGGTCGCCCGCGGCTTCGCCCAGGCCATCGGCGGCAGCCTGCACGCCGAGGACGCACCCGGCGGCGGCCTCACCATGGTCCTCGCCGCACGGACGCGCCGGAACGACAGCCGCAGCAACCGGACGTGCCGGCGGCGGCCACGTCCTGAGGAGCGCTCAGGGCGCCCCGGGTTCAGTGGCACACAGGGCGGCGCCTGGTGATGCCACGTGGCACCATGTGGCACCATGTGACGCCATGCGATGCCATAGAACCTCTACAGTGCGCGCGGCGCCATCGGGATCAGGCGTGTACGTGTCGCATTCTCCCATCTCAGGCAGTACCTCAAGTGCTCGCCCGCGGTGGCGCGCTATCCGGGCTTGCACATGGCGCCATTGTGGTGCCATGATGACGTCATGGATCTCACGCCGTATGTCGACACCCTCCGCCGCGAACTCGCGGTGGCCGCCGAAGCCGGCGGCGACGACGCCCGCGAGCTGGCCGAGAGGCTCACGGCTCCCTTGGAGTCGGCGACCCGGCTGACGCTGCTCAACGTGCTCTCCGCCGCGATGGACGAGATCACCCGTGAGCTCGCCCCCGGCTCGGTCGACGTACGGCTGCGCGGGCTCGACCCCGACTTCGTGGTGACACCGCCGCCCACCTACGGGGCCGCCCCCGCGGAACCGGCCGCACCCGTCGAAGCGCTCAGGGCCCCGGCCGACAGCGACGAGGGCGGCACCGCCCGCGTCAACCTGCGGCTGCCGGCCCACCTCAAGGCCCGTGCCGAGGAGGCCGCGAGCCGCGAGGGCCTCTCGGTCAACGCGTGGCTGGTGCGCGCGGTGTCGGCGGCGGTCGAGGGCGGCTCCCGGCCGCGGACGACGGAGAAGAGCCGGAGCGTCGGCCAGAGCTTCACGGGCTGGGTGCGCTAGCCGCGCCCGCGCCCGGTACGACTTCATCCACATCACGTCCCACCAGCGGGGACGCCCTGTAGACCCAAGAGGACGGGACAGCCATGCCTTCTTTCGACACTCCCGCACCGATTTCGCTCACCGCACGCGTGGAGGCCGGTTCCATCCAGTTCACCGCGAGCGACCGCCTCGAGACCGTGGTCGAGGTGCGGCCACGCGACCCGAAGAAGGACCTGGACATGCGGACGGCCGACCAGACCGACGTCACGTACGCGGGCGGGGTCCTCACCGTCATGACGCCCAAGCCCAGCCTGTTCGGTCTCGGCCGCACCGGCGTCGTCGACGTGACGGTCGAACTGCCCACGGGCTCGCGCATCGACATGACCGGCGCCTGGACCCAGGTGCTCGGCGAGGGCCGGCTCGGCGAGGTCCGCGTGAAGACTTCTTCCGGCGACGCCCGCCTCGATACGACCGGCCCGCTGAACCTGACCGCCTCGCACGGCTCGGTCATCGTGGACCGGGTGGAGGGCGGGGCCGAGATCACCACGAGTTCCGGCAGCTTGCGCGTCGGCCTCGTCGACGGCCCCGCCGTCCTGAAGAACTCCCATGGCACCACCACCGTCGGCGCCGTGACCGGCGAGGCGCGGGTGAGCGGCGCCCACGGCGACATCAGCATCGACCGCGCCGAGGACTCCGTCACCGCCACCACCGCCCACGGCACCGTGCGCGTGGCCGAGGTGGCCCGCGGCACCGTCCGGCTTGAGACGAACTACGGCGCCATCGAGGTCGGTGTTCGCGAGGGCACGGCCGCCTGGCTCGACGTCAACTCCGGCTCGGGCCAGGTGCGCAACACGCTGACCGCGTCCGACGCGCCGCAGGAGACCGAGGACACCGTCAAGATCCACGCCCGCACCAGGTACGGCAACATCGACGTCCGCCGCGCCCGGGCCTGAACGCCGCTTCCCCCGACCCGCCCCAGCTTTCGAAACGGAGGGCTCCATGCCTTCATCTGTCATGCCCACATCCAAATGGGACGGCGGTCCGCAGTCGCCCGCCGCCATCTCCGCCGTCGGTCTGCGCAAGTCGTACGGTGACAAGACCGTCCTCGACGGCATCGACCTGCGCATCCCGGCCGGGTCCGTGTTCGCCCTGCTCGGCCCGAACGGGGCGGGCAAGACCACCGCCGTGAAGATCCTTTCCACGCTCCTCACCGCGGATGGCGGGCACGCCCAGGTCGCGGGCCACGACCTCGCCGCCGACCCGCAGGCGGTCCGCGCCGCGATCGGCGTCACCGGGCAGTTCTCCGCGGTCGACGGTCTGATCACCGGCGAGGAGAACGTGCTCCTGATGGCGGACCTGCACCACCTGTCCAAGCGCGAGGGACGCCGCGTCACCGCCGAGCTGCTGGAGCGCTTCGATCTGGTCGAGGCCGCGAGGAAGCCCGCTGCCACCTACTCCGGCGGCATGAAGCGCCGCCTCGACATCGCCATGACCCTGGTCGGCAACCCGCGCATCATCTTCCTCGACGAGCCGACCACCGGCCTCGACCCGCGCTCCCGGCACAACATGTGGCAGATCATCCGCGAGCTGGTCTCCGACGGCGTCACCGTCTTCCTCACCACCCAGTACCTGGAGGAGGCCGACGAACTCGCCGACCGCATCGCGGTGCTGAACGACGGCAGCATCGCCGCGGAGGGAACCGCCGAGGAGCTGAAGCGACTGATCCCCGGCGGCCACGTCCGCCTCCGCTTCACCGATCCGGTCGCCTACGAGAATGCCGTGTCCGCCCTACCCGAGACGCAGCGCGACGACGCGGCACTCACGCTCCAGATCCCCAGTGACGGCAGCCAGCGCGGACTGCGCTCCCTCCTCGACCGGCTCGACGCGGCCGGCCTCGAGGCCGACGAACTGTCCGTGCACACACCGGACCTCGACGACGTCTTCTTCGCCCTGACCAGCGGAGACGGCGTACCCAACCAGCCCAGGGAGACCGCCCGATGAGTACCCTCGTCCTCGCCGTGCGCGACTCGTCCACGATGCTGCGCCGCAATCTCCTGCACGCCCGCCGCTACCCGTCGATGACGCTGAACCTGCTGCTCTCGCCGGTCATGCTTCTGCTGCTCTTCGTCTACATCTTCGGTGACGTGATGAGTGCCGGCATCGGGGGCGGCGGGGCCGACCGCTCCGCGTACGTCGCCTATCTCGTACCCGGCATCCTGCTGCTGACCATCGGCGGCACCACCATCGGCAGCGCCGTCTCCGTCACCATGGATATGACCGAAGGCATCATCGCCCGCTTCCGCACCATGGCCATCCACCGCGGCTCGGTGCTCATCGGGCACGTCGTCGGCAGCGTGCTGCAGTGCATGATGAGCGTGCTGCTCGTCGGAGCCGTCGCTGTCGCGATCGGCTTCCGCTCCACCGAGGCCACCGCCCTGGAGTGGCTGCTGGCGATCGGGCTGCTGACGCTCGTCTCCCTGGCGCTCACCTGGATCGCGGTCGGCATGGGCCTGTCCAGCCCGAACCCCGAAGCTGCCGGCAACAATGCCCTGCCACTGATGATTCTCCCCCTGCTGTCCAGCGCCTTCGTCCCGGTCGACGCCATGCCCGGCTGGTTCCAGCCCATCGCCGAGTACCAGCCCTTCTCCCCGGCCATCGAGACCCTGCGCGGACTCCTCCTCGGCACCGGCATCGGCCACAACGGATGGCTCGCCGTGGCCTGGTGCCTGGCCCTGGCAGTGCTCGGCTACTTCTGGTCCACGTCGCTGTTCGCCCGCGACCCGAAGTAGCGCAACCCGAGCCACAACCTGCTCGCTCCCCATGAGCTGCTTCCACGTACTGCGAGCTATGCGGCTGGACGGAAAGGGCGGCCCGCTCGGGCGCAGCGCTGCTCGAAGTCCGGCGGCAGCCAGCGGATTCGCCGTCAAGCCCACTCAGGCCACGCCAAGGGCCCCGCAGAACTGATGGGCGGGGGAGACGGTTCTGATGCGAGGGGGTTGCTGTACTTCGCTGATGTACCGCCAGTAGCCGTACCGGGCCGGTGTCCGGCCGGTACGATGCGCAGGCTGGGCAGTGTCCACGCGATGGGGGAGGGGCAATGAGGATCAAGGACCCGGAGTACCCGGCGGCGGTCGAAACGGCTGTGGAGATCTTGCGGAAGTGGGCCGGGCAGGGACAGACCATCACGTACGGGGAGCTGAGCGCCGAGTTGGCGGCACAGGGCTTCGACTCCGTCCCGCCTCACCGCGGGGTCATGACCTACCTGCTCAAGGACGTCTGCCTTCACCGCAACGAAGACGGACGAGCACCGATGCTCTCGGCGATCGTGGTGAACAAGGCCAGCCGAGAGCCATCCGACCAGTTCTCCGCCCTTGCCCGAAGCCTGCCCTTCTCCCGGTCGGCGAACTGGAGCTGGCAGGACGAGCAACAGCGGGTTTTCGCTCAGTATCGCGAGGAATGACGTCGGCCCTCGACACTCGCTGAACCCTCATCGGCCTCCACCACGTTCCTCAAGTGGCACTGCGTGATCACGTTCGCGGAGGACATCGACAACCGGACGCCGTCCATCCTTGTCACCACGCTCGCCGGACACGCGTACAACGGTGAGGAGGATGTGTTCACTGCCGTGCGCAGCGTGCTGGACGACATGCTGACCTTCATCGAGAGGCGCGACGGCCAGTGGTGGGTGCCCAACCCGGCGCATGAGGAAGATGACCTCACCGACGAGTGGAACCAGTACCCTGAGTCCCGAAAGATTGCCACGCCTGGTACGACGAGATCACCACGATTGTGATCGAACTCGCCAGCATGGAGACCAAGGGCCTGGACGCCGTCTTCGAACGCCTCGCCAAGTCCTTCGGCCCCGGCCCGGATGACCAGACTGGGCACGCAAGTGATTCCTACCTGCTTGTTGTCGTCTGGCTACTCGGTCGGTTTCCGTGCCGTGCTCATGACACATGCTGCCGAGTCCACCTGGGCGCAGTCCGTCCGCGACCAGGTCGACGGGGTGTTCCCGGAGCTCCCGGAGGGCATCAGCGACCGGCCCGCGGACGTGTGGGAACCCCTGCTCGCCATCGCGGACGCCGCCGGCGGCACATGACCGGAGCGGGCGCGCGCCGCCTGCATCGAGCTGGTGAACGCGGCCAAGACCAGCGACAAGGGCAGCGTCGGAATCCGTCTGCTCACGGACCTCCGCGACTACGTGTTCAACGGCATCGATCGTGTCTGCCCACCGTCGCCATCCTCGACAGGCTGCACAGTCTCGAAGAGGCGCCGTGGGCGGACATGAGCGGCAAGCCGCTCGACGCGCGCGGGCTGTCGAGGATGCTGCGGGAGTACATGACCGCGGACGACACCCCGATTGCGGCCCGCAACATCAAGACCGGCGGAAGCGTCATGAAGGGCTACTACGCGACCGATCTGCACGACGCGTGGCAGCGCTACTGCCCGCCCCCCGCGGAAAGTCCGCTACTTCCGCTACCGGCGCTACCGGGCAGGTCAGAGCCCTAGAAGCGGTAGCGGATCGGTACTCCGCATCCGCTACCGCGACGCCCCGCCCGCTACCCGCCCCGGCCACGACTCCGGGACCGGTAGCGGCTCCATCCGCTACCGCTGTCTCCATCCGCTACCTGGATCATGCCTTTGACCAGGGCGGTAGCGGAGGTAGCGGAAGTAGCGGACCTGACAGGAAGGGGGCCACAGCCCCCGGAACCCTGCCGAGGAGGCACCGCCGCACGAGCACCGTTGCCGCACCCGCCGAACAGCTCCCCTACCGACCCGAGGAAGCGGCCAAGGCTCTCCGCATCGGACGCTCGATGGTCTACGAGGAGATACGCCTCGGACGACTTCAGACCGTCCGCATCGGCCGTCGCCGACTCGTGCCGCCGGAGTACATCGCGCAGTACGTCGAGCTCCTCAAGCGCGAGGCGGAAGCCAACGACTGAATTCCTCATCACCCCGTTCCACAGGGCCGCGTCCTTCAGGGCGCGGCCCTGCATTCTTGGAGGCACACCACAGCATGAGCGAAACCCCGAAGCGCACCACCAGGGCCGGTCATGGCGAAGACACCATCTATTGGGACCCGGCCAAGAAGCGGTACGTCGGGGCCGTTTCCCTGGGCTTCGCCCCGAACGGCAAGCGCCGCCGGCCGAAGGTCTACGGCAAGACGAAGACCGAAGTGCGTCAGAAGATCCGCGACTTGAAGAAGGAGGTACAGACCGGAGTCAAGTCACCAGTGAACTACACCGTGGCCGACGCTGTGAACGACTGGTTGGAGCGAGGCCTCAAGGGACGCGAGGAACTGACTCTCAGCAAGAACCGCAGCATGGCGAACAAGCACCTGATTCCGCTGCTCGGCAAGGCGAAGCTGAGGGATCTCAGCGCGGACGACGTTGACGACTGGTTGGATGACAGGGCCGAAGTGCTCGCCACACGAAGCCTGCGCGACCTGCTGGCCATCCTGCGTCGCTCCATCGCGCACGCCCAGCGCAGGGACAAGGCAGCGCGGAACGTCGCCCTGCTCGTCACAGCACCGGAGGGTCGCCCCGGCCGGCCGAGCAAGGCACTGAACCTGGAGCAGGCCAAAGCCGTGCTCGCCGCCGCGCGAGGCTCGCGGCTGTACGCGTACCGGGTGCTGTCGCTCCTGAGCGGCGTCCGTACGGAAGAGGCTCGCCCGCTCACCTGGGACCACGTCTTCCTGGGGACGAGGGACGGCATCCCGCCGCACGTCGCGGTGTGGCGCTCGGTGCGCAAGCACGGTGAGACGAAGACCAGGAAGAGCCGGCGGCCATCGCTCTGCCGAAGCAGGTAGTCGACGTCCTCGAAGAGCACCTGAGGTGGCAGAAGCTGGAACGTGCCTCACGGGGGATGGAGTGGAGTCCGGCCGGTCGCGTCTTCACGACCCGCACCGGCGAGCCGCTCGACGCGGCCAACCTCCGGCGCGACTTCAAGGCCATCGTGCGAAAGGCCGGCCTGAAGCCGGAGTGGACGCCGCGGGAGCTCCGGCACAGCTTTGTGTCCCTGCTCTCGGACCATGGCATCCCGCTGGAGACCATCGCACTGCTGGTCGGTCACAGCAGCCAGGCGACGACCGAGGCGGTCTACCGGAAGCAGCGTCCGGCCCGTGATCACGACGGGCGCCGAAGCCATGGACGACATCTTCGCCGATGATCAGGAAGGGGAGGAGGCGGAGCAGCAGGAAGAGGGCGGCGCGGTAGCCTGATCAACTTCGTTTGGCCCCCTGTTTGGCCCCCCGCTCATGACAAAGGGCCAATCGCGATCAAGCGATTGGCCCTCTGACCTGTGTCGGGGTGGCGGGATTGGAACCCACGACCTCTTCGTCCCGAATGAGGATCGGTTAATGATCTTTCCTGCCTGGATCGTGTTTGCGCAGGTCAGGGAGGTGGTCCCGGTTGGTCTCGGGTGGCGTGGAGGGGGCTTCGGGAGCAGGGCGGCTCCCAGATGGCTCCCAAGGGTGCTGGATGGTGCTGGAGCGTCAGCCCTGTGACCCCAAGACAATCCACCGGCCCGTCAGTGCCAGGAAGTCGAGTCGGCCACGCTATTCGCCGTCCGCTGCCTCGCGTCGGAGACTGCCGATGTGGTCCGCACAAAGTACGCGATGGCACCGCGGGTGCTCACCAGCGTGGGCGCTGGCGCTGGAGGGGCGCGGGTCGGGTCACACCTTCTTGACGACGATCGTGTCCGGTACCAGCTTCTCCAGGTCGTCGACATCCGAGGTGAAGACGGTGACCTGCCCCCTCTGCTGTCGCGCGATGACGGCGAGCACAGCATCGATCGCGTACTTGTGGCCGTGCAACTTGGCGTCGGCCAGGAGACGACGCGCCTGGCGGGCCTCGTCCTTCCCGATGTCGACGACCTGGAGCCGGGACAGTACCCAGTCCCAGCGCTGCTCGGTCGTTCTGCCGTCGTACGCCTCGACCAGTGTCATCGGGGACGTCACCACCTCGGCCTCCCCGCGTGCCGCGAGGTCGAGCCAGGCGATCATCTTCCGGTCGCCGCGCACCGCAAGGGACAGGGCTTCACAGTCCAGTACGAAGACGCGGAGGGGTCGCTGTCCGTGCTCACCGGCTCGCTTCTTCACGCAGCCTCTCCGGCGTTGTGCTTTCCGGCGGTTCGACGCCGCTCGTGTTCGGCGTCGAGTTCGTCCAGCTCGACGAGCGCTGCCGCATGCTCGTCCTCGGTGATGGGGCCGTGCTCTTCCTGCAACCAGTCGACCAGTTCCAGGAGCCGGTCCCGGTCACGCTTGAAGCGCAGCGCCTCGGCGACATACGCCGACAGGCCCCGCTCTGCCGCGTCCGCGCGGATCTCGTCCAGGAGATCCTCGGGAATCGTCACGGTTACCTTCTTCGTCGCCATACAAGAGACCATACTCCCGGTATCGCACTCCTTACCAGCGGGTCACGTGATAGGCGCTCGGCGATCAGGCGGCCGGGGCGGGGCGTGGGCTGCCGTGGAAGACCTGGCTGGTGTGCCAGGAGCGGTGGACCGCCGCGACGGGACTGGCACCCGGTTGAGGTCCGATGAGCGGGCGGCCGGCGAGCGCTATGACGTGCTCGCGGGCGGCGGGGCTGTGGCCGACGAAGCGCTGCGAGACCAGGATGCGGTGACTGTCACCGATGCCGAGGACGCCCTTGTCGAAGAGCTTGTGGTGCAGCGAGCACAGGCACAGGCCGTTGTCGACGTCGTCAGGGCCGTCGAACGCCCACCAGCGCACATGCGCGGCCTCCAGCCCGACCGGCACCGCGCCGATCCTGCCGTCGTAGCCGCAGAAGGCGCACTGGTACTCGTATGCCGTCAGGACCTGCTCCCGCATCCGGGGATCCCGCCGCCCGCGCACGGCCGAGAACTGTTCGCTCTTCGTCGGCTCCAGCTCCAGGCCGACGGCTTCGCACAGGTCGCCGTGGAGCGAAGGCGGGAAGTTCAGGTCGAGCAGGACCCGTGCCATCCGGCCGAGCAGCGACGGCTCGCGCCGCAGCGCCGCCCGTAGTTCCGGCGTCAGCCGCCCTGCGGCTCCGATCTCCCGCAGCTCCCGCACGCCACTGCCGGGGCTGCCCGGTCCGCGATCGGTGCGCACCTCCCACACGCCGTCGCTCACCAGATGGTGGAACGGGTAGGCGGGCGTCGTTCTGTTGGGCGGACCGTACTCGGCCAGCAGCCGTCCGAGGTCGTCCTCCACCGCGCTGTACCGCAGTTCACCGTCGGCGTCCCGCTGGAAACGCCCGAGCGCGTACAGGAACAGCAGCGGCTTGTGCGGAGCGCGGGTCCCGCTTCTGCTCCACTGCCTCAGCTTCGCGGCACGCTCCAGCCAGTCCATGACCGGCGATCGTAGTGGCGTTGGGGTGCGGTGGTTTCGAGGGGGCATGGGGAGCGGGTCGACTCCCGGATGGCGCCCGGACACCGTGGGGTCAATGGCTTCCTGCCGACGTTGCCTGTTGCGGCCTAACGAGTCGTGCCGAGGCGACTGCGACGGGTCTCAACCAGGTGCCGCCATCGTTCGCGCGTCTGTCGTTCTCCGCCGATCCACCGAGCTCGCGCGGTGTGCTCGGGGAACGGAAGGCCGGCCATGAAGTGCGCGATCTCGACGTAGTAGGCGTAGTCGCCGCGCTGCGTGAGTTCGCGCAGGCGGGTGATCGCGTCGACGAGGACGTCCTGGGCGTCGAGAACGGCGTGGTGGAAGCACAGGGCCAGTTGCAGTTTCGCCGCGGCGTAGGAAATACCGGAGACACCGATTTCGGCGAGCAGCACGGCCGCCCGGTCGGGCACGTCTACGGAGAAACCGGCGTCGCGTACGAGTGCGGCGATGCGAACGGTCATCTCGCTGGAGCGCAGGCTGAGGCGCGACAGCAGCCGGTCCGCCAAGTCGAGTTCATCGTCGGCGCGGAGCGGGTCGGCGAAGGAGACGGCGAAGGCGAGATGCGCCTGGACCATGGCGGTCTCACCGACCGCACCGTGTTCTTCGGCCTCGCTCCTGGCCGCCAGGTAGGCGGCGGTCGCCCGCTCCATGTCCCCCTGCACCCACCACACGTCTCCCAGCACCCGATGATGCCGCCCCTCCCAGCCCAGTCTCCCCGCGGCCTCCACCGCCGTCGGGAAATCTCCGGACAGTCGGCTCAGGTGTGCCAGGCCGCGTCGAGCGGCGGAAGCGAGCCGACCGTCGGCGGAAGCGACGCGCTGCATGCCGCGCCGCGAATCATCGGTCAGGCCGAGGTCCCGCTGGGCCTTCGCCAGGTAGTACGTGGCCAGTTCGACCAGGTCATCCGGGAGCAGCTGCGATGCAAGGACGGCAGAGAGCCGGCCAGCTGTGCTTTCACGGTGTTCGTGCTGGCGCCGGGCGATGGCGCTGAGTGTTTCCACCAGGGCGTCCGCCGCAGTCTGCAGGCCGTCCGACGACCTGGCATCGGCTGCGGGAAGTGCCAGCGGTTCCCAGATGGAGTCCCCTACGTACTGGAATGCGGCATCGGCGAGCCAGCCGAGATCGAGACGGAAGTCCCGTGCGAGGAGCAGCCCTTGCTGGAGACAGCCGACCAGCACGGCGCGGTCGCGTCGCAGGTCCTGGCGCCACTGGGATTCCAGGGCATGGAAGGCGCGCTGGGCCGCGCGCTGCCAGTCTTGGTCCGACCAACGGTCGTCACTGCCGTCGTCCGCGTTGCGAATAGCGGCGCGGATCAAGTCGTGGACATGAAAGGGCCACACACCGCAGGAGGACTCTCGGATGAAGGGGCGCTCGGTCAGCCGTAGGGCGGGCGCGTCGTGGTCCATACCGGCGACCTGGGTGGCCAGAGGAACAGAGAACGCGTCGAGCAGGCTGACCGAGCGGAGCACGTGGCGTTCCTCGGCGGTCAGGTCGCTGAGGGTTCGGGCGATCAGGGCGGGGAAGTCGTGATCGAAGTCGGTGACCTGTGGCTGCCTGCCACTGCGCCGAAGCTCCAGGTAGCGCATGACCGACAGGTCCAGGTACAGGGGTAGCCCGTGGGAGCGCTCGGCGATGATCCGGCGGACCGGTTCGTCGATCAGCGGCTGCCTGTCGCGGCTGAGCCTGCGGGCCAGATAGTCCTCGCAGTCTTCGGAGGAGAAGTCGCCTTTACCGACTCTCGATGTGTGCGGGTGAACTCTGAGCTGGGGCGATGCGTCGCGTGGACGTTCGTGACGGTTTTGAGCCGCTCGTCAAAGCAGCGGCTGTGCGCGTCGCCGGGTCGCTCACCACGGGTCAGGGCTGAGCGTCACGTCGGCGTAGGGGTGAGTTTGGCGGCCACGGCGTTGAGGACCCAGTCCAGGCCGGTCGCGAAGGACGTCTCGGCGTCCACGTCCGTGCCGTCGTACACGGCCTTGGCCAGCGCCGGGAAGCGGCCGGTGGCCAGCATTCTCGTCACATGCGGGCCGTGGGCGCGCTGCCAGTCGTGCTTGGACAGGCCCGTGGCGCGCTCGGCCCGCAGGTTCGCGATCTCGCGCCTGATCGCGCCGATGAAGTAGGCGCTCACAGTCTCGACGGCGCGCATGACGGTGTCGACATCGGCGAGGCCGTCGAAGGCGGCCAGCGTGGCCTCGGTCACGGCCAGGCCGTTCGGCCCCAGGGTCGGGCGACCGCCGAGCAGGTCGGCCAGCCATTCGTGACGGAGAGCGGCCTCCCTGGTGCGCTGGGCGAGGATACGCAGCGCCTCCCGCCAGTCACCGGGCTGCTCCCCGGGGAGAATCTCGGCCTGGACCTCGTCCACCATGAGGTCGAACAGCTCCTCCTTGGTGGAGATGTATCTGTACAGCCGCATCGGACCGGCGTCCAGGTGCGCCGCGACCTTGCGCACAGACACCGCCTCCAGACCGCCCTCGTCGGCCAGTGCGATGGCCGCGGCGACAATCCGCTCCCGGTCGAGCGGCACGGGGCGAGTCGGCGGCTCCGGCCGGTCCCAGACAGTCATGGTCACACCGTACCGTTGCGCTGCACCGTATACGAGCAATACAGTGTATCGACATGAGACACCGCATCGCAGTGGTCGGGAGCGGTCCTGCCGGCCTTACCTTCGCCCGCGTCCTGCACCGCCATGACCACCCCGTCACCGTCCTCGAACGCGATCCCGCCCCCGACGCCCGCCCCCCGGGCGGCACGCTGGACCTGCACGAAGGGATGGGCCAGCTCGCGCTGGACAAGGCGGGGCTGCTGGCGGAGTTCCAGGCGCTGTCCCGTCCCGAGGGACAGGCCATGCGCATCCTGGACACGGACGGAGCCGTCCTGCGCGACTGGCAACCCCGTCCCGATGACCGAGCCAATCCCGAGATCGACCGCAGGCAACTCCGTGACCTGCTGCTCGGCCCTCTCGACGTCCAGTGGGGTCGGGGCGTGACGCACGTGGTGCCGGGGACCCGGGACGGCGTACTGGTCCATTTCGCGGACGGGCGACAGGAGACATTCGACCTCGTGATCGGCGCGGACGGCGCCTGGTCCCGGATCCGCCCGGCAGTCTCGTCGGTGACGCCGCACTACACCGGCGTTACCTCGGTCGAGACCTCCCTCGACGACGTCGACACCCGCCACCCCGACCTCGCCTGGTTGATCGGCGACGGTTCCATGGCTGTGTACGGCGTGAACCGAGCTCTCGTCGCCCAGCGCAATAGCGGCGGCCACGTCAAGGTGCACGCCCAGTTCCGCGCGCCGCTGGACTGGCACACGGATCTGGACCTGGCCGACGTCGAGGCCGTGCGATCGAGCCTGCTGGCTCTGTTCGACGGCTGGGCCGCTCCCGTCCTCGACCTCCTCCGCCACGGCACCGCTTTCATTCACCGCCCCCTCTACGTTTTGCCCGTGTCCCACACCTGGACCCACGTCCCCGGGGTGACGCTACTGGGCGACGCCGCCCATCTGATGCCCCCTTTGGGGGCGGGCGCGAACCTCGCGATGCTGGAAGGCGCCGAACTCGCCGAGTCACTCGCCACCGGCCCTGGAGACCTGGACGAGACCGTCCGCGCCTTCGAGGAACAGATGTGGGCACGGGCCAGCAGGTGGGCGAAGATCACGATGGCCGGTCTGGAACGCCTCGTGAGCCCGGACCCCGCCGAAGCCCTCGCCGTCTTCGACCAAGTCCAGCCATCCTGAGCACCAGCACTATCAGATCGCCACGGCTTCACGGGACAGTACGGCACCGCCGCGGTCCCTTCCGGCAAGACCACCGTTAGACGAACGCACGGACGTCTGCACTGAACGCAGCCCTCAGCCCGCTACCGCGAAAATCCGGTCCGCTCCTCCTCGCGGGCCTGTTCGAGAAGTTGGGCTTCGAGGTCTGCGATGCGCTTCTCGGCGAACCGCAGGTTGGAGCGGGCGCCTTCGAGTCGCTCCTGGAGTGAGCGGTGCTCCTGGGTCACCTGGTCCAGGCGGCGCTTGAGGGAGGCGTTCTCGGTGCGGAGGGCTGGGGCGGAGTCCGCGGGGGCACTCTGTTCGACGTCTCGGAGCTGGCCCATCAGTTCGCCGATCCGCTTGCGCTGGGTGAAGACGGTCTCCTGGGTGCGGGTGAGGGCCTCCTCGGCGTTGAGTGCGCGCTCGCGCCAGGAGGCTTCGATGCGCTCGTGTTCCTGCTGGGCTCCTTGATCACGCCGTTTTCGGGCGTCGGCGACGGCTGCTTGGACCAGGGCTCGTGCGTCCGGGTTTTCGTAGCAGAAGGTGGCGGACACTCCCGCACGCTCGGCGATGGCTCGGACATTGAGCCTTCTGCGTTCGCGGCGAAGCTGCGTGATGGCCTTCTCAAGCTGGGTCAGTTTGGTGCGGGTCTGGCGGCGGCGAGCGGCGATCGCGGCCGCTGGGGAGTCGGCAGTGGATGTCATGCAGCATCACCATCGTCGATCTCCGGTGGCTCGGTGAGGTCCGTGGTTCGGAAAGCGGTGGACCAGACGCGGCCGAAGTAATCCTGGGGACGGCGGAGGTCGAGCGCGAGGGCCTCGTCCAGGAGACCGACGGCTTCCAGCGCACGTTCCAGGCCGGTGATCGCACGGGCGGTGGGCTCGAAGACCTCGTGGAGGTAGTCGGCGGTCGCACTGTCCGGCGCGCGCTCGGCCAGCATGCGCCACTGCTCACGCTTGCGGTGCCAGTAGACGAGGTCGGCGCCCGACATCACGAAGTTCTCGCAGCTGTGGCAGTTGAGGTCGAAGGGGCAGGCCGCGCCGTCGACGACGTGCTGGAAAGTGCAGAACCCGCCGTCGGCCGGGGTGGACCGCCGCGTCAGGTCGATGGCGAGGGCCTCGGCCTCCTCCTTGGACATGGGCTCGCTGCCGGACAGGATCAGTCCCGGCTCGTCCGATCCGGGACCGGCCACCCAGATGGTCTGCAGGGCCTGTTCGAGGCGGGGATCGGTGTTGGCGAGGTGGACGTAGTGCTCGGCCATCCGCCCGGAGACCTGACCGAGGTAGCGCTTGACGTGAATGAGGTCGGCGCCGTTGCGCAAGAGGTTCGTCGCCAGCGTGTGCCGGCTTTGGTGGGGAACACAGTGGGCGATGTCGAGCGTGTCGACCCAGTTCCGGAACAGTTTGTGGAACCACCCGTAGCTGACGCCCTTGAGCAGGTTGCGGTTGCTGTACTGCCGGGGGAACAGGGCGATCTGCAGGCGTTCACGCGGTGCTGGGGGCTGCCCGTAGCGCTGGGTGAAGCGGGCGACGGTCACTGCCTGGCGGCGTTCGATCCGCTGATAGAGCCGCTCGGGGATGCGGATGGCCTCGTCGTAGTTGCCGACTTTGGTCTGGTCGTGCCAGAACATCGGCAGTCCGTTGAGCCGGCCGACGCATTCCAGGCGGGCGTTGAGGACCTCGCCGCAGCGGCGGCCGACCAGGACGAGCGTTTCCCAGGCGTCCCGGAGCCCGCGGTTGTTGATGTCGAACGATTCGAGGTTAGCCAGATTGGTCGGGTGGGCCAGGGCCCTGGCGACGTCGTCGGGGAACGGCGATCGACGCCCCGTTGGGGCCGTGGCCCTCGGCATCGCGACGATGAAGCTGCGGTCCAGTCCGATCTTGTCAGAAGCCCCGGTCTCCAGTGCTCCGCGCAGGACGCGACGAACACTCATCAAGACGGTCGAGAGGGTTCCGGCGGTGGCAATTGAGGGCTCACCGGCATGTCGAGACCGACGATCGCCCTGATGATGGTGGATGCCGAGCGACTTCAGACCATGCCGGGCTCGCTGCCGCTGATCGGTGACGAAGTCGGTTGCATGGGACTCGGCCAGCACCGTGGGGTCGTGGCCTCCGCCCGGCACGAAGCCTTCGAGGTAGGCGCTCAACTCCACGCATCCCCGGCGGAGTTGATCGAAACTGGTTCGGCTGCGCGGCGGGTTCGTCTTCAGCCGGGCGGCCAGGAAGTCCCAGAGCAGGTCCCGCAGCCAGCGCTGCGTGACTCGGCTCAGGTCGATTCTGCTGCCGGCGTGGGGGAAGCGGACGCCGAAGTGGTCGGTCTCGATGAACCCGGCGTCCTTGGTGTCCTCGCGGGTGAAGTAGACCAGCCGTAGGTAGCCGAGCATCGCCGTGCCCACCTGGCGGACGAGGCGGTTGCACGTGTCCAGGTCGAGGTCGGCCAGGGAGTCCGCCTTGGCGGTCCGGCAGGTCTCGGCAAGGTGCTGGATCCAGGGAAGTGCCCAGTTCGTGCCCTGGGCTGGAGTCTGGGTGTGGTGGAACATCGCCCATTGGATCTCGGCCTTGACCAGAGGTTTCAGGCCCAGCAGTGACACCTTGCCGTGAGAGCGCATGATCGGCCCGGTCTCCCAGCACCATCGCCGGAAGGCGGCCTCGTCCTGGTAGCTGACGAGACCGGACGTATGTCCTTCATTGGCCAGCCGACCCCAGTGATGAGGAAGCCGGGCACCGCCGGGACACCCGGCGCGGTTGTAGAGGAGCCGGTGGCGCCGACACAGTCCCAGCGCATGCACCGCAGCCTCTGGGCACGGCACCACCTGGCACTGCCCGAACGAGGCCAGCACCGGCTGGTTGGCGACCCACTCATCGAAGTCCGGGGCAGCACCCCCTTTGAGGTGCGGATATTGGGCCCGGCGCCACCGGGTGGCGTGCATGTGACAGAGCCGGTCCGGACTCCAGGACGGAGTATGGCGACAGATCCGGCAGGGCGGCGGCGTCTTCCAGGACGCCTGCTTCAACGGCTCGGCGGTGCGAAGGAACTCCGCGACGCTGACGCCTTCCCGGCGTTGTCGGCCCCAGTCTCGCAGGTGGATATGGCAGAACTCCGTGCCCGGGTTCAGAGGCCGCTCGCACCGCGGGACGCCGCACTCCCAGGCGTAGACGGGGTGGTCGCCGGGCAGGTCGATCACGTCCGTGTGGAAGGCGACGTCGAACGTCGGCGCGTTGAGCAGGGCGGTCAGCAACTCCAGCCGGTCGCCGGTGGTGCGGCTCGGAACCGAGGACGGCGACAGCACGGGCAGCAGTCGGCGGGCGGGAGCACTCACTCCTCCTCACCCCAGACGGCCTTCAAAGCGGCCACGAACCCCGGCGAGTGCTGATCGGGATGGCCGTAGACCTCGTCGACCATCCTCATCGAGGCCCAGTTGCCCGCCTCCTTGGCCACCAGCGGGTCGTTGCCCGACGCGTCGAGGATCTTGCCCATCGTGCTGTGCCGGAACTGGTGCGGCTTGATGCGGCCGGGCAGACCGGCCCGTTTCCCGGCCCGCCGCAGCATGCCGCGGGCCGCGTCGGCCGTCCACGGATCACCGGTGTTCGACCCGTGCAGCTGGATCAGCAGCATCCCGTGCCCGGTGGCGTACTTCGTGTACTCGGTGGTCATGTAGGCGAAGTAGGTGCTGATCATCGCCGGGCTCACCCGGTAGATCTCCCCGCCGGTGATCACACCGTTCTGCAATTGCCACTCGGGCTTCTTCTTCGCCGCTGCCCGGTTCAGGTTGGCCACGCGGTGACACACATGAACATGCGGACCCCTGCACTCGCCACACGCCGCGTTCTCCCGCAGGTGCAGGTCGACCAGGTGCAGCCCGGTCAGCCCACCGATCCGCAGGGTCGTGTCGGACAGCCAGGTCACCACCATCGCGTCCCGGGCCGTATTGACCTCGCTCAGCAACTCGGGCCTCGCCCCGTCCGGGAGCATCTTGGGGTGCCGGCGGCGCGAACGGCCGGGCGGCGTCAGAGGGTTGGCCGACATCGAGGTCACCACATGCCCCAGCAGAACCCGGTCCCGGTCCGGCTGAGTCGGCAGCCGTCGGACGTCCAAGGCCGCCTTCAGCTCCGGGTTCACCCCCTGCCGGGCGCATTGGTGCAGGTAGAAGCCCTTCAGGCAGGCGGCCGTGACCTTGAGGGCGTCGGAGCCGTACGGACGTTTCGGCGGCATCCGCCACGGCTCGCCGAACGGCATCGGCACCCGTGCCCCGACCGCCCCCATGTACCGCTGCAGATCCGACAGCGAGACCTTCGCCGTCGTCAGCCCCTCGCGCACCCGCCACCGCAGGTGATCGACAAGGGTGTACGCGTACGTCTTCTGCGTCCCCGAGCCCTCGTACTGGCAGAGGAAGCAGTCCGCCTCCTCGTCCACGGTCAGGTCCGGCCACACGATCGTGTACGCCCGGCTCCCGTCCCGTCGGACCATCTCCTGGACACGAATGTCGTCCAGGACAATCACGCTCCGCACATGCCCCTCCCGCCGCATCCCGACGCGACGAACAGCCTTGCCGAGATCGGTAAACGAGAACGCGAAAGCCCTATGGACCACCCCGACGAGTGACCCCGACACTCACAGCACAGTCGGTAAAGTCGCCGATCAGGATCTGGCGGCCGGATACGCCTGACCCTCTATCTGCTGCGTCGGAGACGAGGCCGGGCCAGGCGTTCGGCCCGGTCCAGTCGAGTTGCCCTTCCAGGCTCGTTTCCGCCCACTGGAGGCGGTTGCGTCCGGTGACGACGAAGAACGCGTTGGGCATCAGCCACACGATGCGCTGGAGCAGGCGCTCGAAGTCACGGTGGGTACGGTCGCCGGTGTCCTCGAAGGTGTCCAGCAGGATCACGGGTAGCGCGCTCTTGTCGGCCGGGAGTTGGACCAGGTCCCAGGCAAGCAGGTGCGGGTAGAAGCTGAGGGCTTCCAGGTCGGGCTCGGCTTCCAGGAGGTCGGCCAGGCGCGAGCAGCCGGCGAGGGCGCGTACGGACTGGCGCCGCTCGCGTAACGCCTTGATGAGCGCTCCGGCCCCGTGCCCGAGCGCACCTCCGACGGTGCCGGGCAGGAGCAGCGCTTGGGCCACGTCGCTGAGGGCCGACTGCATCTGCTGCGGCAGGGCGGCAGCGGCGCTGAAGCGGCTCAGCAGTCCGCCCCGGCGCAGGTAGTCCTCGATCGGTTCGCCCGGGTGGTTGTGCTCCCAGTAGCGGCGCAAGGCGAGGTCGAAGGCGGGCATCGGCCGGCCGAGCGCGGCGACGGCAAGACGGATGGTGAGGATGACGCGCTCGAAGTCCATGCCCGCGGCGCGCGCGAGGTCGATGCGGACCGGCAGCGTCCGCTCCTCGGGGTGGGACGGTGATTCCCACTGCACGGGACGGTGCTCGCTGCTGGCGAGCGACGCCTCGATCTTGCGGGAGAGCGTGGACTTGCCGATCCCGCCCACACCATGGAACACCAGGATGTTGCGGCGGGGAGCCTCCAGGTCCTCCACATCGAAGTCCGCACGGGTCACGTGCCGTATGTGCTCAGCGAGGCCGACGGTCACCGCTTGCCACTGTGCCTGCCGGTTCGTGAACGCCTCACTGGCGGCGATGCTCCGGTCGTTCGAGCTGAACAGCGTTCGAAGATCCCGCCCTGCCACCGCTCCCCCTGACGATCAACTGGAGCCAATCTATGCTCCCTTGAGGACAGCCTGGCAAGCCCGCATTCAGGCAGCGTGTGCAGGTCGCATCCGGCACGTGGCAGTGAACCGCTCCGGGGCTGATGGAGTCGCCGGCCTGTCCTGAGTTGAGCGTCGCATTGAGTGCTCACTGGCCGAGGGACGGATCAGGACCGAAATCGACGACCATCATTGTGGCGGTGCCTCCGGGCGGGCTCGTCAGCACGCCGCGCACGCGGACTGCGGTGCCGGTGTCATGGCAATGGACTGCTGTGTGGTAGTCGGCGTCTGGAAGATCCATCCAGATGGTGCGGCTGCGTCGTTGGAGGAGGGCCTGGACGCCTACCTTCCCCGTTTCGTCGTCTGGGTGCCGCCTGAGGTCCGTCACCAGACCGTAGATCACATGCTCGCGGCTGTAGATGCTTGTCTTGAGCTGGTCGGACACTCTTTCCACGATGGCGATGGCCTCGCGGCGAAGACGTGCTCCACGCGGGCGCGGACCTTGCGGTGGGAAGCGTTGTGTTCCTCTTTCCAGGCCGGGAGCTCGGCCTGGCCTTTCTCGCGGCGGTGTGGGATGACCAGGCCGGTGCCCCTGTAGCCGCCGTCCGCGATGACCGTGGTCTTCCCGACGGCGTCTTTCGCGCCGGACAGCTCCCACGCCTTGCAGTCGTTGCGGTTGCCAGGCAGTGGCCGGCCGACCGCGACGACGAGCCGGGTGTCGGCGTCGATGACGACCTGATGGTTGGTGGAGTACCGGTAGTTCTTCGACTGCTCGGCGATGCTGTGGTCGCGGGTGGGAACCAGGGTGCCGTCCACGATCAGCACGGTGTCCTTGGGGAACCGCTTGCGCTGCTGGAGCGCGAGAGCAGGGCCGAGGTGGTCGATGATGCGGTCAGCGGCCGACTTCGACACCCCGAACAGCGGCGCGAGCTGCCGCAGGGTCAGGTTGGTCCGCCAGTACGCCGCGACCAGCAGGACCCGGTCTTCCAGCGGCAGGCTCCACGGCCGGCCCTTGCGGACGGGGTCCGCACCCTCGCGCCGCAGCGCGTTGATCAGCCTGCCGAACTGTCGTGGGCTCAGGCCGGTGAACGGGGCTATCCAGGACGGCTCCGACGCCGTGATCACACCAGACACGACAAGATCATCTCACCCGCGACCAGCAGTTACGGGACAGCCCTTAGCTCCAGGATGGGGTCCTCGGTCGAGCCGCCTCGGCTGATCCGTTCCAGAAACCTACGCGCTGTGCGATCCATCTGGCCTCTTTGCCGCTCAACACGCCCGGCCGCACGACCTGTTGGGTAGGGCGAACGCGCTTGGTGGTCGATCTCACGTACCCTATCGTGAGGCGAGCGGACGACATGGCTTCTCACGAGGCTGGCTTCTCGACAAGCGGTTAGCGCCTGGTGGTAGGCGACGCCCCCCAAGGAGATCCAGCTGCTGTGAGCGGGAGGGCTTGGCGATGTTCGCCCCCTGCCGCGACAGCCGGGACGCAGTCTGCCTGGTCTTCCTGGGATGAGACCTACCAAGTAGGCCACGCGTGCTGATCTTCTGTGCTTCTGGGGCTCTACTCGGCTGCCTACCTCAGGGAGCCAGTCATCAAGTTCGGCTCCCAGATGGCTCCCAAGCGATCTCCTGGAACCACTCAGGGGCCCGACCCGCTAAGCGGATCAGGCCCCTGACCTGGTACTTCACTGTCGGGGTGGCGGGATTTGAACCCACGACCTCTTCGTCCCGAACGAAGCGCGCTGCCAAGCTGCGCTACACCCCGATGTCGCTGCTTGTCGCGGCGACGTCGTTTACTTTAGCCCACTGGTGGCCGGAGACGAAATCCGTTTCTGCCGTGGTGGCGGACGGGGTTCGGGCGGGCGTGGTCCAGGGCGACCAGGAGGACGGCCAGGGCGTAGATCGACAGGCCGAGGAGGAGGGCGTTGCCGAGGACGCTCTTGTAGCCGTGCCGGGCGACGTCGAGGAAGGGGTAGAGGTAGCGGCCCGGCGTGCCGGGGGGCAGGTACTCGCCCCGGGCGAGGGAGAAGGCCAGGTAGGCCAGCGGGTACAGGAGCCACCCGGTGGCCTGGCGGAGGCGCAGGCGGCCGGGTGGGGTGAGGAACAGCCAGTCGAGGACGGCCGCGATCGGAACCGCCGTGTGCAGGGTGTGGTCGGCGATCGACTGGAGGAGTGCCGGTGCGGTGTCGCCCGTCAGAGTGCCCGGCACCGCGTAGGGGCTCGACGTGTTCGCCAGGAGCAGGTGGTGGACGAGGGCCGCGCTCACGACGTAGAGGAGCGCGGCGCCCGTCAGGGCGGGCCGTACCGGGTTGCGGGCCGTCCGGGCACGGCGGGCCGAGAGGGTGAGGACGAGGATCAGCAGGATGCTGCTCTGGATCGTGAAGTGGCTCAGTACCCGCAGCGGGTCGCCGTGGGCCAGCAGGATCGTCACGCCGGCCGCCGCCGCCAGCGCGGTCAGGAGGCGGAAGGCGGCGGTCAGCGGGCGGCGTACGGGGGGTACCACCGCGGTGGCGGGAACCGGGGCGGGCAGCGGCGCGGGTATCCCCGGGATCGCGGGGAGGTCCGGGATGTCCCTGGGTATCGGGGCGGTCATGCCCTCACGCTAAGCAGATGGGGCAAATGGGGCATCGCGAGTGGGCTGTGTGAGTGACGTCACTCCCGGCCGCAAGGGGGTGTGGTGGTCCGCCCGCTCCGGCCGGCCGCCTCGGCGGCCGAGGGGCCGGCTCATCGACCCGGAGCGCCCCCGGCCTGCTCCCGCCCCGCCAGCGTCAGCAACGTAGCCTCGGGCGGACAGGCGAACCGTACCGGCGTGTACCGGTTCGTCCCGCACCCCGCCGAGACGTGGAGGTAGGAGGTGTGGCCCTCGGCGGTGTGCGTCGACAGGCCCTTCACCCGGTCCGTGTCCAGGTCGCAGTTGGTGACGAGGGCGCCGTAGAAGGGGACGCAGAGCTGGCCTCCGTGGGTGTGGCCGGCCAGGATCAGGGGGTAGCCGTCCGCCGTGAAGGAGTCCAGGCTGCGCAGGTACGGCGCGTGCACCACGCCCATCGAGAAGTCCGCGCCGGCCGACGGGCCGCCCGCCACCTGGGCGTAGCGGTCCCGCTTGATGTGCGGGTCGTCCACGCCGGTCATCTCCACCGAGACGCCGTCGATCTTCAGCATCCCCCGTGTGTTGGTGAGGTTCAGCCAGCCCGCCGCGTCGAAACCGTCCCGCAGGTCCTCCCACGGGTTGTGGACGACGCCGACCGCGGGCGCGTTGCCGTTCAGGCCGTGCCGGCCCTGGGCCTTCTCGAACAGGTAGCGGGCGGGGTTGCGCAGCTTGGGGCCGTAGTAGTCGTTGGAGCCGAAGACGTACGCGCCCGGGAAGTCCATCAGGGGGCCGAGGGCGTCCAGCACCTCCGGCACGCCCTCCGGGTCGGAGAGGTTGTCACCGGTGTTGATCACGAAGTCGGGGCGCAGCCCGGCCAGCGAGCGCAGCCAGCGCTGCTTCTTGCGCTGGCCGCCGACCATGTGGATGTCGGAGACGTGCAGTACGCGCAGCGGGCGCATGCCCGCGGGGAGCACGGGGACGGTCACCCGTCGCAGCCGGAAGGAACGGGCCTCGAACCCGGCCGAGTAGAGGAGACCGGCGGCCGCAACCGCCGTGATGCCGAGGGGTACTCCGTATCGCGCGCGCATACGACCATCGTGTCAGACCCCGTCGCGGCCCCGCGTCCGGCCGCCCCCTGAATGAGCGGGCGTCCAGCCCCGCACACCTGCGACAATCAGCGTCATGACCACGCTCAAGTCGAAGCTGCAGGAAGACCTCAACACCGCGATCAAGGAGCGCGACGAGCTCCGCTCCTCGACGCTCCGGCTGACGCTCGCCGCGATCACCAAGGAGGAGGTCGCGGGCAAGGAGAAGCGCGAGCTCTCCGACGACGAGGTGCTGAAGGTGATCACCAAGGAGGCGAAGAAGCGGCGTGAGGCCGCGGACGCCTTCGCGCAGGGTGGTCGCGCCGAGTCGGCCGAGCGGGAGAAGGCGGAGGGCGAGGTGCTCGCCGCGTACCTGCCCCAGCAGCTGTCCGACGAGGAGCTGGACGCGATCGTCGGCCAGGCCGTCGAGGAGGCGAAGGCGGCCGGCGCGGAGGGGCCGCGGGCCATGGGCGCGGTCATGAAGATCGTGAACCCGAAGGTCGCCGGCCAGGCGGAGGGCGGCCGTGTCGCGGCGGCGGTGAAGAAGCTCCTCGCGGGCTGAGCCCGCGGCCGGCGGCCACCGCACGTCCGTGGAGGTACGCCGAGGCCACTCGTGCGCCTGTACGCCGATGAGGCGACCCCGCTGGACAAGCGAGGGGGGCGCCCCCATGAACAAGGGGGGCGCCCCCCTCGGCGTAGGGACCTCCGCCTGAGCCGCATACCGGCTACGGCCCGAGCCGCGTCCGGGCTGCCGCCCGAGCCCTGTGCGTACTACCGTTCGAGCCGCGTGCGGGCTACCGCCTGAGCCGCGGTGCGGGCTCTGCCCGGCCCGGCCCCTCACGGCCAGTTCCCACCGTTTCCGTTGCCGTTGTTCCCGCCGTTGTCGCCGCCCTGGATCCAGCCCTCCGGGAAGGAGAACGACGGGTCCGGGAACGTGCCCCCGTCGGTCAGGCCCTCGATCAGGCCGCCGCCGTTGTCGTCGCCGTTGCGGTTGTCGTCGTCACCGCGGTCGCGGTCGCCGTCGCCGCGGTCGCTGTCACCGCCGTCCGGGATGTCGACGATGTTGAAGGAGCCGGCTTCCTTGCCCGCGAGGGCGCCGGTCATGGCGTCGCGCCAGATCGGGCCGGGGACGCGGCCGCCGTAGACCCTGTCGTGCCAGACGCCGCCGATGGTGATGTCCTCCATCTGCACCTGCTGGGTGGCGCTGCCGACCCAGACCGCGCCGGCCAGGTTCGGCGTGTAGCCGACGAACCAGGCGTTCTTGCGCTCGTCCGTCGTACCCGTCTTGCCCGCGCTGTCGCGGTCGTCGAGGCCGGCCTCCTGGCCCGTACCGGAGTCGACCACACCGCGCAGCAGGGTGTTGATGGTGTCGGCGGTCTTCTCGGTCATCGCCCGCGAGCAGGTCGACTTCGGCACCTCAAGCGACTTCTGCTGGTCGCCGATCTTCTGGGTGATCGACTCGATGGCGATGGGCGTGCAGTACATGCCGCGCGCGGCGAAGGCGGCGTACGCGGTCGCCATGGTCAGCGGGGAGATGCCCCTGGAGCCCAGGGAGATGGCGGGCACCTCGGGGAGCTTCTCGCCGTTGCCCTGCACCACGTGCAGGTTGTCGGTCATCTTCACGACCGGGCAGAGGCCGATGTCCGAGATCATCTGCACGAAGTAGGTGTTGACCGACTGGGCCATCGCCTCCTCCAGCCGGTACGGGCCGACCTCCGACTCGTCCTCGTTCTCGACGGTCGCCTTCTGCGGGCCCGTGTTCACCCAGGGCTTGCCGGAGCACGTCTGGACCGGGCTCGGGTACTCCATCTCGTACGGCGAGGAGTACTCCTGCGTGACCGGGCGCCCCTGCTCCAGCGCGGCCGCCGCGACGAACGGCTTGAACGTCGATCCGGTCGGGAAGCCGTAGTTGGAGCCGCCCATGGAGGAGTCGACCGAGTAGTTGTACTCGGTCTCGTCCTTGCCGTAGCCGAACGGCTTGGACTGGCCCATGCCGAGGATCTTGCCGGTGCCGGGCTCGACCAGCGTGGTCGCGGCGGCGACCTGGTCGTCCTGGTTGACGTGGTCCTTGAGCGAAGCCTGGACCGACTCCTGCGCCTGCGGGTCGAGGGTGGTCGTGATGGTCAGGCCGCCCTGGTTCCAGACCTTCGCCCGCTCCTCCCGGGTCCTGCCGAAGACCGGGTCGCTGAGGAAGACGTTCTCGACGTACTTGCAGAAGAAGCTGGCGCCCTTGACGGCGGTGATGCAGCCGTTCTGCGGCCGGCTGACCCTCAGCTCCACCGGCTGCCGCTGGGCCTTCTCGGCGTCGGCCTGGGAGATGTCGCCGACCTCGGCCATGCGCTGCAGGACGACGTTGCGCCGCTTGGTGGCCTCGGCCTCGTCGTTGACCGGGTCGTAGCGGCTGGGCGACTGGACGATGCCCGCGAGGAGCGCCGCCTCCTGGAGGTTGAGGTCCTTGGCCCGCTTGGAGAAGTAGCGCTGCGAGGCGGCCTCGACGCCGTACGCCTGCTGGCCGAAAAAGGTGATGTTCAGGTAGTTCTCGAGGATCTTCTTCTTGCCGAGCTCCTCCTCGACCTGGATCGCGTACTTCAGTTCGCGGATCTTGCGGCCGAGGGTCTGCTGGGTGGCCTGGGCGACCTTCGTCGGGTCGTCGCCGGCCTCCTCCACGAAGACGTTCTTCACGTACTGCTGGGTGAGCGTGGACGCGCCCTCGGCGACGCCGCCGCTCTGCGCGTTGCGGTTCAGGGCGCGCAGGACGCCCTTGAGGTCGACCGCGCCGTGCTGGTAGAAGCGCGAGTCCTCGATGGCGACGATCGCCTTCTGCATGTACGGCGAGATGTCCTTGAGGCCGACCACCGTGCGGTCGCGCGAGTAGACCGTCGCGATGTGGTCGCCCCGGACGTCGAGGATGGTGGTCCGCTGGCTCAGCGGTGGGGTCCTCATGTTGGCGGGGAGCTCGTCGAAGCTCTCCACCGAGCCCTTCGCCGCGAGGCCCAGCGCGCCGACGGCGGGCAGCGCGATACCGGCCATGACGGATCCCGCGAGCACACTGACACCGAGGAACTTGGCGGCCTGCTGCGTTGGCGACAGACCACCGCCCGAGCGCTTCTTTGGCATGAGGGCAGCCTACGTTCTCATTCGCCGGACACACGCATATGCCTTGGCCTAAGCTGCTCTCAACTGTCACAGCAGCAGGTCCATGTATCAATACGTCCGGCGACCCCGAATCGTTCCGGATCCTCTCGGCCTTTTTCGCCACGGCGTGTTGAGCGCGTGTCCGAATCCGCCTTCCGTGTCACGGGGCGCCCGTTGTGACCCCACTGAACCATCCTGAATTGCCGGAATCGTCGCGCATGTCGCAGGCTCACTCCCCCGGGTGATCTGCCGCTTGCGCATAGTCCGTTCGGACCATTCAAGATTGGGCCCGCTGGGGGTGTTGCGCTGTGCCCGCCTTCCGTAACGTCCTCAACTGGCGGCGGTGAATATGCCGCTGCCGCCGTGGGGGAGCCTCGATTCGGGAGAGGACGGCGCCGGTATGGGCTGGGTAACCGACTGGAGTGCGCAGGCGGCCTGCCGCACTACCGATCCGGATGAACTGTTCGTTCAGGGAGCAGCGCAGAACAGGGCCAAGGCGGTGTGCACCGGATGTCCGGTACGCACCGAGTGCCTGGCCGACGCGCTGGACAACCGCGTCGAGTTCGGCGTGTGGGGAGGGATGACCGAGCGGGAACGCCGCGCACTGCTGCGCCGGCGCCCGACCGTCACCTCCTGGCGCCGACTGCTGGAGACCGCGCGGACGGAGTACGAGCGAGGGGCCGGCCTGGTGTCCCTCGACGACGACGAGGTGTACGAGAACTACGCGGCGGTGAGCTGAAGGCTGCGGGCGTCCTCCGGGGCCTCGCCTTCGGACACCGCCCGGACACCACGCCGTCACGCGTCGGCCTCGGCAGGGTCACCGGCGTCGCCCTGAGGTGCGGCTCCAGGCGTCACGGCGTCGGTCTTTGATGCCGCCGCACACCTCGCAGGCTCGGGCGCCGCAGCCTCGGGCGCCGTAGGCCTCAGGCACCGCGCAGGCCTCCGGCAGCACAGGCCTCAGCCGTCAGCTGCCTGAGCCGTCAGCTGCCTGAGCCGTCAGCTGTCTCAGACGGCGTCGACGGGCAGCTCCGGCCGGTGCGCCGCGAGCCGGTCGCCGATGTCCCGCAGCCCCGTGAGGTCGTGCACGTCACCGGGCAGCGCGGCCACCTCCACCACCGCCACCTCGGGGTGCAGCGCGGTGAACCGGTCCCGCGTGCGCTGCTCGCGGGCGATGAGGTGCATACGTTCCGCGTGCAGTCGCAGCAGCCCTGCGGTGAGCTGGTCGACGGGGTTCTGCTCGACGGGGCCCTGCGAGGTGCGCTGGTCGGAGACGGCGGGGGAGTCGTCGTCCGCGGCGGCGGGGGGGTCCTCGTCGGGGGCCGGGGCCCCGGAAGCGGATCCGTCTGAACTGCCGTAGGTGTCGGGAGAGTTACGAAGACCAGCCTTCCCGCCCCCCTGATCCACAATGCGGGGCTCTTCAAGATTTTCCGCGGCGGCGAGCGCCCGTTCGGCCGACAGCCGGCCGGCGCCGCTGCCGTGGACCCGGTTGAGCACCAGCCCGGCCAGCGGCATCTCCTCGGCGGCCAGCCGCTGCACGAAGTACGCCGCCTCGCGCAACGCGTCCCGCTCCGGCGCCGCCACCACCAGGAACGCCGTCCCGGGCGCCTGGAGCAGCCGGTACGTGGCGTCCGCGCGCGTGCGGAAGCCGCCGAACGTGGTGTCCATCGCCGACACGAACGTCTGGACGTCCTTGAGCAGCTGGCCGCCGAGCAGCTTGCCGAGGGTGCCGGTCATCATCGACATCCCGACGTTCAGGAACTTCATCCCCGCCCGGCCGCCCAGCTTCGCGGGGGCCGTCAGCAGCCGGATCAGCCGCCCGTCCAGGAACGACCCGAGCCGCTTGGGCGCGTCCAGGAAGTCCAGCGCGGAGCGCGAGGGCGGTGTGTCGACGACGATCAGGTCCCACTCGTCCCGGGCCCGCAACTGGCCCAGCTTCTCCATCGCCATGTACTCCTGCGTGCCCGCGAAGCCCGCCGAGAGCGACTGGTAGAAGGGGTTCGACAGGATCGCGGCGGCCCGCTGCGGATCGGCGTGCGCCTCGACGATCTCGTCGAAGGTGCGCTTCATGTCGAGCATCATGGCGTGCAGCTCGCCGTCGCCCTCGACGCCCTTGACCCGGCGCGGGATGTTGTCGAGCGAGTCGATGCCCATGGACTGCGCCAGCCGGCGCGCCGGGTCGATGGTGAGGACGACGACCTTGCGGCCGCGCTCGGCGGCCCGCAGGCCCAGCGCCGCCGCCGTGGTGGTCTTGCCGACCCCGCCCGAGCCGCAGCACACCACGATGCGGGTCCTGGGGTCGTCGAGCAGCGGATCGACGTCCAGCACGCGCGCGGGGGAGAGGCGGTGGGGCGCCTGAGTGGGGTCGGGACTCATGCGATGTCCTGCTTCCGCAGCTCGGTGGCCAGTTCGTACAGGCCCGCCAGGTCCATGCCCTCGGCGAGCAGCGGCAGTTCGTGCAGTGGCAGGCCCAGCTCGGTGAGGGCGGACCGCTGTTCGTGCTCCAGCAGGTACCGCTCGGCGTACTCGTCGGCCTGCGCCAGCAGCGGGTCCACCAGCTTCTCGGCGTTCTGCCCGCGGCGCGCCCCGCCCAGCCCGGCGGCCGAGAGCGACCGGGCGACGTCGGCGCGCGGCACGGTCCGTACGAGGTCCAGGCCGGCCGCGTCCAGCGCCTCGGGCCGCACCATGTTCACGATCACCCGCCCGACCGGGAGCCTCGCCGCCCGCAGCTCGGCGATTCCGTCCGCGGTCTCCTGGACGGGCATCTCCTCCAGCAGGGTCACCAGGTGGACGGCCGTCTCCCGGGACTTCAGCACCCGCATCACGGCCTGGGCCTGATTGTGTATCGGGCCGATCTTCGCCAGCCCGGCGACCTCGTCGTTGACGTTCAGGAAGCGGGTGATCCGGCCCGTGGGCGGCGCGTCCATGACGACGTAGTCGTAGACGAACCCCCCCGACCGGTCCTTGCGCCGGACCGCCTCGCACGCCTTGCCGGTCAGCAGGACGTCGCGCAGGCCGGGCGCGATGGTGGTGGCGAAGTCGATCGCGCCGAGCTTCTTCAGGGCGCGTCCGGCGCTGCCCAGCTTGTAGAACATCTGGAGGTAGTCCAGAAGGGCCAGTTCGGGATCGATGGCGAGGGCGAACACCTCGCCGCCGCCCGGAGCGACCGCGATCTTGCGCTCCTCATAGGGCAGCGCCTCTGTTTCGAAGAGCTGTGCGATGCCCTGTCGGCCCTCGACCTCGACGAGAAGCGTCCGCTTCCCCTCCGTGGCCAGAGCCAACGCGAGGGCCGCGGCGACCGTCGTCTTACCGGTCCCGCCCTTGCCGCTGACGACCTGGAGCCTGCTCACGTCTTCGAGCGTAACCAGTTTGCGCGGAAACCAACCTGCGGCCTGTGGACAACCGCCGGCTCGGCCGGCCGCGAGGACCGCCGCCGCCAGCGGATACAGTCGCCCCATGACCAAGTGGGAATACGCAACCGTGCCGCTGCTCGTCCACGCCACGAAGCAGATTCTGGACACCTGGGGCGAGGACGGCTGGGAGCTCGTCCAGGTCGTGCCCGGGCCGAACAACCCCGAGCAGCTGGTGGCCTACCTCAAGCGGGCGAAGGCGTGAGCGCGGTCGAGGCGAAGCTCGCCGAGCTGGGCCTGACGCTGCCGGAGGTCGTGCCGCCGCTGGCCGCCTACCAGCCGGCCGTGCGGAGCGGGCCCTACGTCCACACCGCCGGCCAGCTGCCGATGGTGGACGGCAAGCTCCCGGTCACCGGCAAGGTCGGCGCGGAGGTCACCCCGGAGGAGGCCAAGGACCTCGCCCGGGTCTGCGCCCTGAACGCCCTGGCCGCCGTCAAGTCCGTCGCCGGCGACCTGGACCGGGTCGCGCGCGTGGTGAAGGTCGTGGGCTTCGTGGCGTCGGCCGCGGACTTCACGGGCCAGCCGGCCGTGCTGAACGGTGCGAGCGAGCTGCTCGGCGAGGTGCTCGGCGACAAGGGCGTGCACGCGCGCAGCGCGGTGGGCGTGGCGGTGCTGCCGCTGGACGCGCCGGTGGAGGTCGAGATCCAGGTGGAGCTCGTCCAGCCGTAGCGGCCGAGGTGATCACCGCCTCTCGAACATCCGCTCACCACGGGATAGCCTCGCGCCCATGGCGAACGGTCAGTGGTACCCACCGGAGTGGCCGGACCGGATCCGCGCGCTGGCGGCGGGCTCGCTCACGCCGGTGACCCCCAAGCGCGCGGCCACGGTCATGCTGCTGAAGGACACCGGCACCGGCCCCGTCGTCCACATGCTGCGCCGCCGCGCCTCCATGGCCTTCGCGGCGGGCGCCTACGCCTACCCGGGCGGCGGCGTCGACCCGCGCGACGACCGTCACGTCGGGTGGGCGGGCCCCTCGCGCGCGTGGTGGGCGGACCGGCTCGGCGTCGACGAGACGGCCGCCCAGGCGATCGTCTGCGCGGCCGTACGGGAGACGTACGAGGAGGCGGGCGTCCTGCTGGCCGGGCCCACCCCCGACGCGGTCGTCGGCGACACCGGCGGGCCGGACTGGGAGGCGGACCGCGGCGCCCTGGTCGCGCGCGAGCTGTCCTTCGCGGAGTTCCTGGACCGGCGCGGCCTCATGGTGCGCTCGGACCTCCTGGGCGCCTGGACCCGCTGGGTCACCCCGGAGTTCGAGGCCCGCCGCTACGACACCTGGTTCTTCGTCGCCGTGCTCCCCGAGGGCCAGCGCACCCGCAACGCCTCCACGGAGGCGGACCGCACGGTGTGGATCGCCCCGGCCGAGGCGGCGGCCTCGTACGACAGGGGCGAGCTGCTGATGATGCCGCCCACCATCGCGACGCTGCGGCAGCTGACGGCGTACGAGACGGCCGCCGGGGCGCTCGCGGCGGCCTTGGGCCGGGACATGACGCCCGTCCTGGCACAGGCCCGTCCGGAGGGCGGGGAGATCGTGCTCTCCTGGCCGGGCCACGACGAGTTCACCCAGCACATCCCGACCGGTGGAGCCCCCGCATGACGGACGCAAGCGCCCTGCCCGGACAGCCCCGGGGCGGTGTCGGCACCGGACCCGCCACCCCGCGCGCGGTCAACGTCCTCGCGCCCAACCCGTCCGCGATGACGCTGGACGGCACGAACACCTGGCTCCTGTCCGAGCCCGACTCCTCGCTGGCCGTCGTGGTCGACCCGGGCCCGCTGGACGAGGGGCACCTGCGCACCGTCGTGGACACCGCCGAGCGGGCCGGCAAGCGCGTCGCCCTGACCCTGCTGACCCACGGCCACCCGGACCACGCCGCCGGCGCGGCCCGCTTCGCCGAGCTGACCGGCACCAAGGTGCGGGCGCTGGACCCGGCGCTGCGGCTGGGCGACGAGGGGCTGGCCGCCGGGAACGCGGTCGAGGTCGGCGGCCTGGAGCTGCTGGTCGTCCCGACGCCCGGCCACACCTCGGACTCGCTCAGCTTCCATCTCCCGGCCGACCGGGCGGTGCTGACCGGCGACACCGTCCTGGGGCGCGGTACGACGGTCGTGGCCCACCCCGACGGCCGCCTGGGCGACTACCTGGACTCCCTGCGGCGCCTGAGGTCCCTCACCGTGGACGACGGCGTCCACACGGTGCTCCCGGGCCACGGGCCCGTCCTGGAGGACGCCCAGGGCGCCGTGGAGTACTACCTCGCCCACCGCGCCCACCGCCTGGCCCAGGTCGAGACGGCCGTCGAGGACGGCTACCGGACGCCGTCCCAGATCGTCGCCCACGTGTACGCCGACGTGGACCGCTCCCTGTGGCCGGCGGCCGAGCTGTCCGTACGGGCGCAGCTGGACTACTTGGAGGAGCACGGGCTCATCTAGGCTGCCCTGCCCTGCCCTGCCCTGCTTCGTCCTGGCCTGTCCTGCCCTTCCTGTCAGCCCGGCGACCGCGGGCCGAGGTGCGTCCCCGCCGCGCGAACCGCACCCTGGAGGGACGTGTCCTGCGTCCTGCGTCCTGTGTCCTGCGAAGGAGCGTGCTCGGCGTGGCCCGGAACCGCCGTCCGATCCCCACCCCGCCGTCCGAGGTGTGGAACCTGCTCCGTGACGGCCGCCGCTACGGGGAACGGGTGACCGGCACCCAGCTCGTGCCCGCCGCGGACCCGCACCGGCCCCACGTGGGCGCCCGGCTGGGGGCCCGGGCGGCACCGGCCCGCTCACCCTCGACGACACTTGCGTCGTGCGGATCTGCGAACCGCCGCGCCGCCTCGAACGGGAGGCGAAGGCGGACCCCTTCGGCGCGGCCCGCATCGCCATGAGCCTGCTGCCCTGGGACGAGGGCACCCTCCTCACCCTCGACTGGCACCCGCTGCGCGGCCCCGGCATCCGGATGCACGGACTGCCCGTGGACTACGTCGTCAAGACGCGCGACGGCATGACGCTGCGAAGCCCGCCCGCATCGCGGCGCGCGAAGCGGCGGAGACCACCGGAAGGCCCCCGCTCGGCCGGGCGACGACATCCTGAGCTCCCGACGGCCCGAGACCGTGCGCGGCGCCGCGCGACGGCGGCGTCCTGCCGCGTGCGCGGACCCGCGCGGGTCAGCGCGAACGCTTCGCCAGGCGCTCCACGTCCAGCAGGATCACCGCACGGGCCTCCAGCCGCAGCCACCCGCGCTGGGCGAAGTCGGCCAGCGCCTTGTTGACCGTCTCCCGGGAGGCGCCGACCAGCTGGGCCAGCTCCTCCTGCGTCAGGTCGTGGACGACGTGGATGCCCTCCTCGGACTGCACGCCGAACCGGCGGGACAGGTCCAGCAGGGCGCGCGCGACACGGCCGGGGACGTCCGAGAAGACGAGGTCGGACATCGCGTCGTTGGTCTTGCGCAGGCGGCGGGCGACGGCACGCAGCAGGGCGGCGGCCACCTCGGGACGGACGTTCAGCCAGGGCTGGAGGTCACCGTGGCCGAGACCGAGCAGCTTGACCTCGGTCAGCGCGGTGGCGGTCGCCGTGCGCGGGCCCGGGTCGAAGAGCGACAGCTCGCCGATGAGCTCACCGGGGCCGACCACGGCCAGCATGTTCTCGCGGCCGTCGGGCGAGGTGCGGTGCAGCTTCACTTTGCCCTCGGTGACCACGTAGAGCCGGTCGCCCGGGTCGCCCTCGTGGAACAGGGAGTCACCCCGCGCGAGGGTCACCTCACTCATGGAGGCGCGCAGCTCCGCGGCCTGCTCGTCGTCGAGCGCCGCGAAGAGCGGATTGCGCCGCAGAACGTCGTCCACGAGTTCTCTCCTTGTCGACCTGCTCAGGGGAGCGATTTCCCCCGGTGTACCAAGGGACCCTGGTGCCCATTTTGCCGGACGGTCCAAACAGTGTGATCTGTCACAAGGATGCCGCACCGGTGTCTCCTGGTAAGCGGCAGGGGTCCAATTGGGCGCTGATCTTCAGGGTCCGGGGCGGATGTCGGTGCCGGGGCTTAGGCTGGCCGGGTGTCCAAAACGCCGGTGAGAGCACAGGCTTAGGGGGCTGCGCGGGTGGTTGTACGTCGAGATTCCGCTGTGGGCGAACAGAGTTCCGACGGCGGAGAGAAAGCGGCGAAGGCGGTAAAGCGGACGGCGGCCAAGAGGGCCTCCACGGCGGCCGGATCGGCCGAGAAGGCCGCTGCCGAGACGCCTGCCGAGGCGCCGGCCGGGACCTCCGCCGAGAAGGCGACCGCCGAGAAGGCCACCGCCAAGAAGGCGACCGCCGAGAAGGCCACCGCCAAGATCGCCGGTCCCGTGAAGAAGGCGGCCGTCGCCCGCAAGAAGCCCGCCGCCGCACCGGAGAAGGCCACCGCCCCCGTGCGGAAGGCCGCGCCCGCGAAGACCGTCGCCCCGCAGCCGCCGGCCGACGAGTCCCGCACCGCCCTGGTCCGCCGGGCCCGCCGCATCAACCGCGAACTCGCCGAGGTCTACCCGTACGCGCACCCGGAGCTGGACTTCGACGACCCCTTCCAGCTCCTGGTCGCCACGGTCCTGTCCGCGCAGACCACCGACCTGCGCGTCAACCAGACCACCCCCTCGCTGTTCGCGAAGTACCCGACCCCCGAGGACCTGGCCGCCGCCGACCCCGAGGAGGTCGAGGAGATCCTCCGGCCGTGCGGCTTCTTCCGGGCCAAGACCAGGTCGGTGATAGGCCTGTCCAAGGCCCTCACGGAGGACTTCGGCGGCGAGGTCCCGGGCCGGCTGGAGGACCTCGTCAAGCTGCCCGGCGTCGGCCGCAAGACCGCCTTCGTGGTGCTGGGCAACGCCTTCGGCCGCCCCGGCATCACCGTGGACACGCACTTCCAGCGGCTGGTCCGGCGCTGGCGGTGGACCGGCGAGACCGACCCCGACAAGATCGAGGCCGCCGTCGGCGCGCTCTTCCCCAAGAGCGACTGGACGGACCTGTCGCACCACGTGATCTGGCACGGCCGCCGCATCTGCCACGCCCGCAAGCCCGCCTGCGGCGCCTGCCCCGTCGCCCCGCTCTGCCCGGCGTACGGCGAGGGGGAGACGGACCCCGAGAAGGCCAAGAAGCTGCTGAAGTACGAGAAGGGCGGCTTCCCCGGCCAGCGGCTGAGGCCCCCGCAGGCGTATCTGGACGCGGGCGGCAAGCCGGCCCCGCCGCTGGGGGCCGGATGACGGGAGCGGTGGGGCGTGTGCCTGAGGGGCCGGCGGCGGAAGCGGTGCCCCGTGCCTCTGACGAGCCCGTGGCGGGACCGGCGGCGGCAGCGGTGCGGTGTGTGCCCCGCCCGGAACGATCTCGGTGCCGTCCCGCGTTGGACCCATCAGGACGACGGGGGTGGCGATGACACGTGCGAGCGAGACGCAGGGTGGCCCGGTGGTGCTCAGCGACAAGGGGCTGCCCGGCTGGCTGGACCCGGTCGTACGGGCCGTGCGGACGGTCGAGCCGCGCCAGCTCAGCCGCTTCCTGCCCCCGAAGGACGGCGGCGGACGCCAGTCCGCCGTGCTCATCCTGTTCGGTGAGGGGGCGCGCGGCCCCGAGCTGCTGCTGATGGAGCGGGCGAGCTCGCTGCGCTCGCACGCCGGGCAGCCCTCCTTCCCCGGCGGCGCGCTCGACCCCGAGGACGGCGACCCCGAGGGGGACGGCCCGCTGCGGGCGGCTCTGCGCGAGGCCGAGGAGGAGACCGGCCTGGACCCCTCCGGTGTGCAGTTGTTCGGCGTGCTGCCCAAGCTCTACATCCCGGTCAGCGGCTTCGTCGTGACACCGGTGCTGGGCTGGTGGCGGGAGCCGAGCCCGGTCGGCGTCGTGGACCCGAACGAGACGGCCCGGGTCTTCACCGTCCCCGTGGCGGATCTCACGGACCCCGCCCACCGCGCCACGGCCGTCCATCCCAGTGGCCACCGCGGACCGGCATTCCTGGTCGAATCGGCCCTTGTCTGGGGCTTCACCGCCGGAATCATCGACCGCCTGCTGCACTACGCGGGCTGGGAGAGACCCTGGGACCGCGACAAGCAGGTCCCGCTCGACTGGCGGTCATGACAGGGTGACCTCGTGCTGTGGCCGAACCCCCGGCCGACCAGGAGTGATCGCGAAGTGACGAGGCGAGGCTAGAAGCGGTGAACGTGCTGGACATCCTGTTGCTGGTCGCCGCCGTCTGGTTCGCGATCGTGGGCTACCGCCAGGGCTTCGTCGTCGGCATCCTGTCGGTGATCGGCTTCCTCGGCGGCGGCCTCGTCGCCGTCTACACCCTGCCCGTCCTCTGGGACACGCTGACCGCCGACGCGGAGGTGAGCACCACCGCCGCCGTCGTCGCGGTGGTCGTGGTGATCGTCTGCGCCTCGGTCGGCCAGGCCCTGACGACCCATCTCGGCAACAAGCTGCGCCGGTACATCACCTGGTCCCCGGCGCGCGCCCTGGACGCCACCGGCGGCGCCCTGGTCAACGTCGTCGCCATGCTGCTGGTGGCCTGGCTGATCGGCTCGGCGCTGGCCGGCACCACCCTGCCGACGCTCGGCAAGGAGGTGCGCAGCTCCAAGGTGCTGCTCGGCGTGGCCCGGGCGCTGCCCGCGCAGGCCGACACCTGGTTCGCGGACTTCTCCTCGGTGCTCGCGCAGAACGGTTTCCCGCAGGTCTTCAGCCCGTTCGCCAACGAGCCCATCACCGACGTGCAGCCGCCCGACCCGGCGCTCGCCAACAGCCCCGTCGCCACCCGCGCCCAGCGGTCCATCGTCAAGGTGATGGGCACCGCCCAGAGCTGCGGCAAGGTCCTGGAGGGCACCGGCTTCGTCTTCGGCGAGCGCCGCGTGATGACCAACGCGCACGTGGTGGGCGGCGTCGACGAACCCACCGTCCAGATAGGCGGCGAGGGCCGGCGCTACGACGCGACGGTCGTCCTGTACGACTGGGAGCGCGACATCGCCGTACTCGACGTGCCCGATCTGGCCGCGCCCGCCCTGAAGTTCGCCGACCAGGACGCGGTCAGCGGGGACAGCGCGATCGTCGCGGGCTTCCCGGAGAACGGGGCGTACGACGTGCGCGCCGCGCGCGTACGCGGGCGCATCACCGCCAACGGCCCGGACATCTACCACCGGGGCACGGTCCGCCGCGACGTGTACTCGCTGTACGCGATGGTCCGCCAGGGCAACTCCGGCGGCCCGCTGCTGACGCCCGAGGGCGAGGTCTACGGCGTCGTCTTCGCGAAGTCGCTCGACGACGCCGAGACGGGTTACGCCCTGACCGTGGACGAGATCCGGCAGGACATCACCCAGGGACGTGCGGCGAACCAGCAGGTGGGCAGCGACAGCTGCGCCCTGTGAGTCGTGACGACGGCCGGCCCGGCCGGCCGTACGGGGGTCAGCCGCGCGGGTGACGCAGCCGTACCGAGACCCAGCGGGCCCGGCGGCGCAGGATGCGCGGGATGCCCACCCTGGGGTCGTCCGTGCCCGCCAGTTGCGGGGTACCCCGGCGGTGGGGGCTCGGGCCGTTGGCCGAGCGGCGAGTGCGTGCTACGTCACTGTAGTCGTGCGTCCAGCCCATACCCGGACGTGTGCCCCGTCCGAAGGTCGATAACCGCCTCCGTCGCGCCCAATTGGCCTATGCGGCAGGCATGTGGCGGTCCGTCGTACGGACGTACCGCACGCTCGGACTCCGCCCGGCGGTGCGGCGCCGGTGGCCCTCGGTCAGCGGTCGGGCTCGGGGTCCTTCAGCCAGTCGATCAGCTCGTGCGAGAAGGCCGCCGGGTCCTCCTCGTGCGGGAAGTGGCCGAGGCCGTCGAACAGGCGCCAGCGGTAGGGCGCTTCGACGTACTCGCCGGAGCCGGCCGCGCTGCGGGTGCGCAGCACCGGGTCCAGGGAGCCGTGCAGATGCAGCGTCGGCACCCGGACGGGACGCTTCATCCGGCGGTTGAACTGGAAGCCGTCGGGGCGCGCCAGGGAACGGACCAGCCAGCGGTACGGCTCGACCGAGCAGTGCGCCGTGGAGGGAATGCACATCGCCCGCCGGTACGTCGTCACCGCGTCGTCCTCCGGCAGCCGAGGCCCGGACCAGTCCCGGATCAGCCGGCCGACCAGCGCCCCGTCGTCCGCGACGAGCTGCCGCTCCGGGATCCACGGGCGCTGGAACCCCCAGATGTGCGAACTCGCCGCCGACTGACGCACGTCGGACAGCATCGCCGAGCGCCAGCGCCGCGGGTGCGGCATCGAGGCGACCACCAGACGGCGGACCAGCTTCGGCCGCATCACGGCCGCCGTCCATGCCAGATAGCCGCCGAGATCGTGCCCGACCAGCGCCGCGTCCGGCTCGCCGAGCGAGCGGATCACGCCGGTGATGTCCAGGGCGAGGTTGGCCGGGTCGTACCCCCGGGGCGTGCGGTCGCTGCCGCCGACGCCCCTGAGGTCCATGGCGACGGCCCGGTACCCGGCGTCGGCGAGCGCGGCCATCTGGTGCCGCCAGGCCCACCAGAACTGCGGGAAGCCGTGCACCAGCATCACCAGCGGCCCGTCGCCCAGCTCCGCGATGTGGAAGCGGGCGCCGTTCGCCGCCACGTCCCGGTGCGTCCAGGGGCCCTCGGGGCGGACGGCCGAGGCGGGCTGCGCCGAAGGGGTGTCGGGTTCCGTCATGACGACGAGCGTGCCACAGCCTCGATGGCCTGCGGCGCGCGGTCCCGCGGAAGCTCGGTCAGCTCCGGCCGCGTGGGGCGCGGGTGCGGCTTGGCGTTCTGGAGCACGCCCGCCGACTCCTTCACCGAGGCCGCCACCTTCTGCGGGCCCTTGCCCTTCTTGGCCTTCTTCGCGAAGACCAGGCCGATCAGCGCCAGGACGGCGGCGATGAGGACGTTCGCCGCGAAGGACAGCAGGAAGCAGACGGCGAGGTTCCACCCGCTCCAGGTGCGGATGCCGTACGCCAGCGCGAAGTTGAGCATCGGCAGCGAGAACAGGAGCAGCACGCCGGCCGCCATGAACGCGCCGCCGCTGGTCGCACCGCGCTTGACGTCCTGCCTCAGCTGGGCCTTGGCCAGCGCGATCTCGTCATGCACCAGCGCCGACATGTCGGCCGTCGCGGAGGCGAACAGCTGGCCGATGCTGCGTTCGGCGCCGACCGGGCTGCCGTCGGGTGCGCTCATCGCGGTCTCCCTCTTCTGCGTCCCGCTGTGTACGGGGTCCGTCTGCCGTCTGACGGGGCACGGTCCCGTCTGCCGTCCGACCGTGCACGGTTCCGTCCGCTGTCCGACTGCGCACGGTCCCGTCTTTTGTACCGTCTCGCCAGATCATGCCGGACCGTCGCCCTCCTCGCCTGCCCCGCCGCCCACTTCGGCAAGCTCGGCCGCCTTGACTTCGGCGAGCCGCCGGTGCTCGGCGGCCTTGCGGTCGTGGATCTCCGCCATCCGCAGGTGGTACGCCGGGTCGTGCTCCTCGTAGACGTCCGGGATGCCGTCGAGGTCGTCGTCGCGCTCCTCGGCCTCCCACAGCCTGCGGTACTTCGCGTTCCGTATCTTCAGCAGCACCGTGGCGACCAGCGCGGCGATCAGCGAGCCGGTCAGTACGGAGGCCTTGATCCCGTCGGTCAGCACCGCGTCGCCCGCGAAGGCCAGCTCGCCGATGAGCAGCGAGACGGTGAAGCCGATGCCGGCGAGCGAGGCGACGGCGAAGACGTCCGCCCACGCCAGGTCCTCGCTGAGCGAGGCCCGGGTGAAGCGGGCGGTCAGCCAGGTGCCGCCGAAGATGCCGACCGCCTTGCCGACGACCAGACCGAGGACGACCCCCAGGGTCTCCGGCTCGGTGAACACCTCGGCCAGGACGCCGCCGGAGACCGAGACGCCCGCGCTGAACAGGGCGAACAGTGGCACCGCGAGACCCGCCGACAGGGGGCGCACCAGGTGTTCGACGTGCTCGCCGGGGGAGTGCTCCTCGCCGTCACGGGTGGTGCAGCGCAGCATCAGGCCCATGGCGACACCGGCGATGGTGGCGTGCACCCCGCTGTTGTACATCAGCGCCCAGATCACCAGGGCCAGCGGGACGTAGACGTACCAGCCGCGGACGCCCTTGCGCAGCAGCAGCCAGAAGACGCCGAGGCCGGCGAGGGCGCCGCCGAGCGCGGCGAAGTTCAGCGAGTCGGTGAAGAAGACCGCGATGATCAGGATCGCGAACAGGTCGTCCACCACGGCGAGCGTCAGCAGGAAGGCGCGCAGGGCGCTGGGCAGCGAGGTACCGATGACCGCGAGCACGGCCAGCGCGAAGGCGATGTCCGTGGCGGTGGGCACCGCCCAGCCCGCCAGGGAGCCGCCGCCGGCGCCGTTGACGAGGGTGTAGACCAGCGCCGGCGCGGCCATCCCGCACAGCGCGGCGATCACCGGCAGGACGGCCGCCCTGGGGTCGCGCAGATCGCCGGCGACCAGCTCGCGCTTGAGCTCGATGCCGGCGACGAAGAAGAAGACCGCGAGGAGTCCGTCGGCGGCCCAGTGCGCGACCGAGAGGTCCAGGCCGAGCGCGGCGGGGCCCAGGTGGAAGTGCGCGACGGTCCGGTAGCTGTCGCCCAGTACGGGGAGGTTCGCCCAGAGCAGCGCGGTGACCGCGGCGACGAGCAGCAGCACACCGCCGACCGTCTCGGTGCGCAGCGCGTCCGCGACATAGGTCCGCTCGGGCAGGGAGAGGCGGGCGAAGGCCTTGCGGTCGGTGCGGGGCGCGGTCACGGCGGAGACCTCCGGTCGGTGGGCAGCACGAATGACATGCCGACCAGACTTCCCGGCGCACCTGTGGGCCCGTGTCGTGTTGTGGACGCGGACGTGTTGTTGACGTGGTCGTTCGTTGACGTGGTCGTGTTGTTGACGCGTTCCTCAGCCTACCTACAGTGCGGCGGGCCGGACAGGTGATCTTCACGTTGCGCGCGGGCGACAGCACGACGGCGCGGCGGCCGCGGGGGCACCCGGCGCGCCTGTCGCGTCCGCGCCGGGTGCCCCTGCCCGGCCGGGCTCAGTCCTCGCCGGGCGCCGCCGGCAGTTTCGCCTGGATCAGGTCCATGACCGTGGAGTCGGTCAGCGTGGTCACGTCACCGAGCTGGCGGTTCTCGGCGACGTCCCGCAGCAGCCGGCGCATGATCTTGCCGGAACGGGTCTTCGGCAGCTCCGCCACCGGCAGGATCCGCTTGGGCTTGGCGATCGGGCCGAGCGCGGCGCCCACGTGGTTGCGCAGCTCGGCGACCAGGTCCTCGGTCTCCGCCGCCGTACCCCGCAGGATCACGAAGGCGACGATGGCCTGCCCGGTCGTCTCGTCCGCCGCACCGACCACGGCCGCCTCGGCGACGGAGGGGTGGGAGACCAGGGCGGACTCGACCTCGGTGGTGGAGATGTTGTGGCCGGAGACGAGCATGACGTCGTCGACCCGGCCCAGCAGCCAGATGTCGCCGTCGTCGTCCTTCTTCGCGCCGTCGCCGGCGAAGTACTTGCCCTCGAACCGCGACCAGTACGTGTCGACGAACCGCTGGTCGTCGCCCCAGATCGTGCGCAGCATCGACGGCCACGGCTCGGTGAGGACCAGGTAACCGCCGCCGCCGTCGGGCACCTCGTTCGCGTCGTCGTCGACGACCGTCGCGGAGATGCCGGGCAGCGGCGTCTGCGCCGAGCCGGGCTTGGTCTCGGTGACCCCGGGCAGCGGCGAGATCATCATCGCGCCGGTCTCGGTCTGCCACCAGGTGTCCACGATCGGGGTGCGGTCCGCGCCGATGTGCTTGCGGTACCAGATCCAGGCCTCGGGGTTGATCGGCTCACCGACCGAGCCCAGGATCCGCAGGCTGGACAGGTCGAACTTCGCGGGGATGTCGTCGCCCCACTTCATGAACGTCCGAATGGCGGTGGGCGCCGTGTAGAGGATCGTGACCTTGTACTTCTGCACGATCTCCCAGAAGCGCCCCTGGTGCGGGGTGTCCGGCGTGCCCTCGTACATCACCTGGGTGGCGCCGTTCGCCAGCGGTCCGTACACGATGTACGAGTGCCCGGTCACCCAGCCGACGTCTGCCGTGCACCAGTACACGTCGGTCTCCGGCTTGAGGTCGAAGACCGCGTGGTGGGTGTACGACACCTGGGTGAGGTAACCGCCGGAGGTGTGCAGGATGCCCTTGGGCCTGCCCGTCGTGCCGGACGTGTACAGGATGAACAGCGGATGCTCCGCCTCGAACGCCTCCGGCGTGTGCTCGGCCGACTGCCGCTCGACGAGGTCGTGCCACCACACGTCCCGGCCCTCGGTCCAGGCGACCTCCTGGCCGGTCCGGCGGACGACCAGGACGTGCTCGACGTCGCCCGCCTTCTCGACCGCCTCGTCCACGGCCGGCTTCAGCGCGGACGGCTTGCCGCGCCGGTAGCCGCCGTCGGAGGTGATGACGACCTTGGCGGCCGCGTCCTGGATCCGGGTCGCGAGCGCGTCCGCCGAGAAGCCGCCGAAGACCACGGAGTGCGCGGCGCCGACGCGGGCGCAGGCCAGCATCGCCACGGCGGTCTCGGGGATCATCGGCATGTAGATCGCGACCCGGTCGCCCTGCTGCACGCCCAGCTCCAGCAGGGCGTTGGCGGCCCGGGAGACCTCGTCCTTGAGCTCGGCGTAGGTGAGGGCGCGGCTGTCACCGGGCTCACCCTCGAAGTGGATCGCCACCCGGTCGCCGTGCCCGGCCTCGACATGGCGGTCCACGCAGTTGTACGCGACGTTGAGCCGGCCGTCCTCGAACCACTTGGCGAACGGCGGGTTCGACCAGTCCAGCGTCTCCGTCGGCTCCTTGGCCCAGGTCAGCCGGCGGGCCTGCTCGGCCCAGAAGCCGAGCCGGTCAGCCTTGGCCTGTTCGTACGCCTCCACCGTGACGTTGGCGTTGGCGGCCAGGTCGGCGGGGGGCGCGAACCTGCGCTCTTCTTTGAGCAGGTTGGAGAGGGAGGAATGCTCGCTCACTTTCCCATCTCCTTGCTCAGCAGGTTGGCCAGGCTCTCGTTGCTCACGACATCTCCCTCTCGAAGGGTGTCCGTTGTGTCCCAGGCCACAGCTCATCAGACCTGGTGGCCCGATGACAAGGGTCGACGGAATATTGGTTTAGACCTGTTGGGGCATCATCGGGCCCGGTCAGGCCCCGGTCAGGCCCCGGTCGGGCCCCGGTCAGGCCCCGGTCGGGCCCCGGTCGGGCCTCAGGGACGCGCCGGGGGTGGGCGGGCTCCGGAAAGGCTCCGACGCCCGGTCAATCCTTCCCACGGACGGCGCCCGGAGCCGGTTCAGCTTTGTTGCGCCCCTCACATCCCGGGCCCTGCCCGGGTGCCGCGGTGCGGGCGGCACCCGGGGGCAGCGCTCACGCGGACAGGTCCGCCGCCCGGACGATGTCGAACACCTGCTCGTCGCCGGACTCGGTGAGCAGGTACGACTGTGCCTCCCCGACGTGGAAGTACATCCCGTGCAGCTCCAACGCGCCCTCGTTCAGCGCCCGGGACACCGACTCGTGAGCGCGCAGGTGCTCCAGTTGCTGTACGACGTTGGTCAGGCACAGCTGCTCGGCCACGTCGGCGGGCGGCCGCCCGGCCAGCCGGGGCCAGGGCCGGACGTCGTCGGTCATGCGCTGCAGGCTGGGCTGCCCGTGCCGCAGCCACCGCTTGAGCGGGGTACGGGCGTTGCCGGGTTCGGAGGTGAGCAGCGCCTGCATGGCTCCGCACCCGGAGTGGCCGCACACCGTGATGGACCGCACCTTCAGCACGTCCACCGCGTACTCGATCGCCGCCGCCACCGAGTCGTCACCGCTCTCTTGGCCGGGCCGTGGCACCAGATTGCCGACGTTGCGCACCACGAACAGGTCGCCCGGACCACTGGAGGTGATCATCGAGGTGACCAGGCGGGAGTCGGCGCAGGTGAGGAACAGCTGAACGGGACGCTGCCCCTCCCGCGCCAACCGCGCGAGCTCCCCTCGGACCAAGGGGGCCGTGTTGCGCTGGAAGGCGTTGATGCCTCGGGCTAGTTGGCGGCTGCCGAGGGGCTCGATGGGGATGGCGGTGGCGGTGGCGGTGCCCTGGAGGGCGGTGGCTGCGGTGGTGTCGGGAGGGCTGGTGAGGGTGGGGGAGTTGGGTGGGCTGGTGAGGCCGACGGGGTTCATGGGGTTGCTGTGAGGGTTGAGAGCACCGAGAGCGGGGTCGGCGCCTGGGCTGGGGGTGGCCTGCCATGCGCCAGGGCTGCCGGAGTTACCGGGGCCGCGTGGGTCGCGAGGGCTGCCGGAGCCGCCGGAGCCACCAGGGTCACTGGCGCCATCAGCGCCACCGGAGCCGCCGAGACCACCTGCGCCACCGGAGCCACTGGGACCTCCGGAGCCGCCGGACATTCGGGAGTCGACGGAGGTGATGAGGCCGTTGTGCCCCGATCCGGGCAGATACTGCGCCCCTGCCGCGCCCTCAGAGCCTCGTGGGCACTGCGAGCCTGCCCGGTCCGGGCCCGGCCTTCCTCCCTGCGACCCGGGAAGGCCCGCCGGCCCGGCCGATTCCGCCGACCCCGCGGAACCCGGCGAATCCGCCGACCCCGTCGAACACGACGTGTCCCACACGCCCGCCGCACCTTCCGAACGCGGTGTATCCGAACGCGGTGTATCCGAACGCGGCGTGTCCGAACGTGCCGTGTCCGAACGCGGCACCCCCGGCGCGTCCGCGATGCCGCTCGAGCGCGGCAAGGCTTCCAAGCCCTCCAGGCCGATGGAGCCCTTCGTGCCCGCCCCGCCACTCGCGTCCGGCGCAACCAGCGGACCCTCCGAACCCTCCGAGCCGTGCGAGCCCCGTGACCTCACCGAGCCCTGCGAGGCATCCGAACCCTGCGAACCCGGGTTCTCCCCACCCGAGCCCCCCGGGCCTCCCGGGAACTCCACACCGCCGAGGCCATAGCCGCCCCCGTGACGCCCCCCACCCTGCGGTGACGCCAGCAGCGGCTGCTGCACCTCGCACTGGTGGTTGCGCCACGGCGTCCACGGGCTGCAGCGGCAGTCGGCGGAGGTGTCCGGCTCGTCGGTCACGGACTCCTTCTGCCGGTCGGGGAGGCTCACGGGCTCAGCGATGCGGACGCCGGCGCGGCGGCCGGTCAGCTCGACCGTGCCTCCTCCCGCGGTGTGCGTGTTCTGCCAGTCCTGCAGCGTCTCGTACGCCGCGTGATCCATGAACGAGCCGTCCAGCTCGACGACGACGTCACAACCGTGCGGTAGGTGATGCAGGATCCGGCTGAGCCGTGGCACCGCGAGGAACGTCAACTGCCCTCGTACTTGGACGTGATGGACTCCTTCCGCCACTTCGTGGGTAATGCGGGTGCGGGTGAGGCGGTGCAGGGCGACGCCGACGGCCACGGCGATGCCCAGCGCGACGCCCTGGAGGACGCCGAGGAGCACCACGCCGAGGGTGGTGACCACGTACACCAGCACCTCACGGTGGCGGGTCACCGTGCGGATGTGGTTCAGGGACACCATCTGGATGCCGACGGCCATCACCAGGGCGGCGAGCGAGGCGAGCGGGATGAGCTCCAGGATCGGAACCATCAGCAGCGTGGCGATCACTACGAGAACGCCGTGCAGCATCGTGGAGTTCCGGCTCACGGCACCCGCTTGCACATTCGCGGAGCTGCGCACGGCCACGCCCGCCACCGGCAGCCCGCCGAGCCCGCCGGAGACGATGTTGGCGGCGCCCTGCCCGAGCAGCTCGCGGTCGAGGTCGGAGCGGGGGACGCGGGCGGCGAGGCCGGGCCGGCCGGCGGCCAGTCTGTCGACGGCGACGGCCCCGAGCAGCGACTGCACGCTGCACACCAGAGTGGTGCTGAGCACGGCGGCGACGAGGCCGAGCACCGGGCCCTCCGGCAGACCGGCCAGGGCGTGACTGCTCCAGTTGGGCAGTTCGACCTTGGGCAGGGTGAGGCCGGCCAGTGATGCCGTCGCGGTGGCTCCGGCGACCGCGACGAGCGCGGCCGGTGCCTTGCGCAACAGGCTGCCCGCCCGCCCCGGCAGCCGGGGCCAGGCCAGCAGCAGGGCGAGGGTGAGCGCGCTCGTCGTGACGGCGGCCGGATGGAGGTCGGCGAGCTGGGCGGGCAGTGCGCGCAGGTTGTCCAGGACGACGCTCTGCGGGGTGCCCCCGAGCACGATGTGCAGCTGGGCGACGGCGATGGTCACGCCGATGCCGGCCAGCATGCCGTGCACGATCGCGGGGCTGACCGCGAGCGCCGAGCGGGCCACGCGCAGGCAGCCCAGACCGAGCTGGGCCAGCCCGGCGAGGACGGTGATGGCGCAGGTCGTACGCCATCCGTAGCGGTGGATGAGGTCGGCGGTGACCACCGTCAGGCCGGCCGCCGGGCCGCTGACCTGCAGCGGGGAGCCGCCGAGCCGCCCGGCGACCAGGCCGCCCACCGCTGCGGCGACCAGCCCGGCCTGCAGCGGCGCGCCGGTGGCCAGGGCGATGCCCAGGGACAGCGGCAGGGCGATCAGGAAGACGGACACGGAGGCCGACACGTCGGCGCCGTGGACCCGGAACCGACGGTACCCGGGCGGTGGGTTGTGGGGTGGACCGACCCGCTTCGGCTGGTGCGGGTCGGCGGGACGAGTGGGGACGCAGGCTGACATTTTTCCCGTCTCCTCCGGGGCAGCGCGGTCGCGGAACAGGTGGTCCCCGCCCGGGGCGGGGTCGGGTCGCGGCCGTGGGTCACGGCGTGCAGTGGCGGGATCAGCAACTTTCAGTAAACGAATCGTAATGCAGAGTAAAGGGAGAGCATGAATTTTCCGGGCAAATGGGTTAATCAATCACTCGGAGGGATGAAGGGCGTATTTCATCGGCTTGTCGTACTAATTCCTTCTCCGGGCCGTGCGACTTTGGCGGCGCTGCCGACTGGTCGACTGGAGAAGGAAGGTGGGCGCGATGGCCGCCACTCGGAGGATCACCGCCGGTGCCATGGGCGCCGCGGTCTGCGCCGTGTCCCTCGCGGGCTGTGGGACCGGCTCCGACGGTTCGGGCGGAGGGATTTCCGGCCCGAAGGGCGCGCCGGCGCCCAAGAGCGCGGTCCGGCTGATCGGGGACGGCTCCACCGCGTTCACCGGAGCGCAGCCCCATCTGCCGCGCCCGGAACGGCTGAGACCCGGTCAGAAGCCGCCGCAGTTCGTGGTGTTCTCCTGGGACGGCGCCGGTGAGGACAGCCAGCGGCTGTTCTCCCACTTCCGCCGGGTGGCCAAGGCCAACAACGCCACCATGACGTACTTCCTCAGCGGCGTGTACCTGCTGCCCGAGGAGAAACGCGACCTGTACCGTCCGCCGCAGCACTCACCGGGCCGCTCCGACATCGGCTTCAACGACCGGCGCGGCATCGCCGACACCGTGCAGCAGCTGCGACTGGCCTGGTTGGAGGGCAACGAGATCGGCACCCACTTCAACGGCCACTTCTGCGGCACCGGCGGCGGGGTCGGCGAATGGTCGGTGGAGGAGTGGAAGGACGAGATCGCCCAGGCCAAGCAGTTCGTGAAGTCGTGGAAGACCAACAGCGGCATGGTGAAGGCCGCCCCTCTGCCCTTCGACTACGACCGCGAACTCATCGGCGCCCGCACCCCTTGCCTGGAGGGCCAGGCCAACTTCCGCAAGGCCGCCCGGACGCTGGGCTTCCGCTATGACACCAGCGGCGTCAGCAACCAGGTCTGGCCCGGCAAGAAGGACGGGCTGTGGGACGTGTCCATGCAGCTGGTGCCCTTCCCCGGGCACGACTACGAGCAGCTGACCATGGACTACAACTTCATGGTCAACCAGTCGGGCACCACCACCCAGGGCGACCCCGACAAGTACGAGTTCTGGGGCGACCAGATGCGTGACGGGCTGCTCCAGGGCTTCCAGCGGGCGTACGCCGGCAACCGCGCGCCCCTGATCATCGGCAACCACTTCGAGTCCTGGAACGGCGGCACCTACATGCGCGCCGTCGAGGAGGTCATCGAGCAGGTGTGCACCAAGCCCGAGGTGCGCTGTGTGTCCTTCCGCCAGCTCGTCGACTGGCTGGACGCCCAGGACCCGAAGGTCCTCGCCAGACTGCGCACGCTGAAGGTGGGCCAGGCACCCAGGCAGGGCTGGCAGTCCTTCCTGTCGGCCCGTCCGGCACCGGCCCCCAAGGGTGCGCCCGGGGTGCCGGCGGACCGACCGTAGGTGTCGTCAGGCGGGTGCGACGACGCCCTCGCCCAGCACGAAGTCGGGGTCGACCTGGGCCGCCAGGTCGGCTCCATGCCGTTCGTTGGCCCAGGACTGGGCGTTCTTCAGGTGGAAGTGCACCATCTGGCGGGTGTAGCGCTCCCCGTCGCGCCGCTCGTACGTCGCGTCGGCGGTCGTCCGCAAGGTCTCCAGGGCGCGGCGGTTGACGTCCTCCAGCCGGTCGAACCGGGGCGGGCGGCCCTTCTCCATGGCGCGTACCCAGTCGGAGTGCCCGACCGTGACGAGCAGGTCGTCGCCGACCTCGGCGCGGAGGAAGTCGAGGTCGTCCTGGCCCTGCACCTTGTTGCCGACGACCTTCAGTTCGACGCCGAAGTCGCGGGCGTACTCCTTGTACTGGCGATAGACGGAGACCCCCTTCCGGGTCGGCTCGGCGACGAGGAACGTCATGTCGAAACGGGTGAACATGCCCGAGGCGAACGAGTCCGAGCCCGCCGTCATGTCCACCACGACGTACTCGTCGGGCCCGTCCACCAGGTGGTTCAGGCAGAGTTCCACCGCTCCGGTCTTGGAGTGGTAGCAGGCGACCCCGAGGTCCGCGTCCGTGAAGGGGCCGGTGACCATCAAACGGACGGCCCCGCCGTCGAGTTCCACCGGCCGGGCGCAGGCGTCGTAGACCGGGTTGTCCTCACACACCCGCAGCAGTCGCGAGCCCTCCCCGGGCGGTGTCGTCTTGATCATCGTCTCGGCGGAGCCGATCCGCGGATTGGTGCCGCGCAGGTAGTCCTTGATCAGTGGCAGCCGGTCACCCATCGCGGGCAGCTCGGCGGCCTCCGCCTCGTCGAGTCCGAGGGCGGCCCCGAGATGCTGGTTGATGTCGGCGTCGATCGCGACGACCGGTGCGCCGCAGGCCGCCAGGTGGCGGACGAACAGGGAGGACAGGGTCGTCTTGCCGCTGCCGCCCTTGCCAACGAAAGCAATTTTCATGTTCATCAAGCGTAGTCGGGCGCCGAGGGCGGGTGCGGGCGATGCGTGAGGAAGACCACTCCTTCGTGGGGTTTCCGCGGCGGGTGCGTACTGTCGTACCCATGAGTACGACAGGTGCGACCGCCGATCCGCTCGCCGCCCTGGGTTCGCTGCCCGGTGTCGGCGAGTCCGTGGAGTCCGTGCGCAAGGCCGTGGACCGGGTCTACGGCCACCGCATCATGCGCCGGCGCAGTACCGAGATCACGTCCGAGGCGGCGTTGCGCGGAGCCCGCAGCTCCGCCGCGCTGTCCGGCGCGGACTGGGCCCTGGAGGAGGTGCGCCGGCGTACCGACTTCAGCGGCGAGGACGACGCGCGGGTGATGGGCGCGGCGCTCCGGCTGACCGCGGAGGCCGGGCAGCTGCTCTCGGTCTGGCGGCAGTCGCCGCTGCGGGTGCTGGCCCGGCTGCACCTGGTGGCGGCCGCGGACCAGGCCGACCACGTGGGGCGGCCCCGGCAGCAGGGCGAGCCGGTGGACGAGCCGCTGGTCGAGCAGCCGCTGCCGAGCGCCGCCGAGGTCTCCGGACGCCTGGACGGGCTGGCCGAGCTGATCATCGCGGGAAGTTCGGCGCCCGCGCTGGTCACCGCCGCCGTCGTGCACGGTGAGCTGCTCGCGCTGCGCCCCTTCGTCTCGCACAACGGCCTGGTGGCGCGCACGGCCGAGCGGATCGTCCTGATCGGCAGCGGCCTCGACCCCAAGTCGGTGTGCCCGGCCGAGGCCGGACACGCCGAGCAGGGCCGCGCGGCCTACCTGGCGGCGTTCGAGGGATACCTCTCCGGCACCCCGGAGGGCATGGCGGCGTGGATCGCGCACTGCGGCTGGGCGGTCGAGCTGGGCGCGCGCGAGTCGACGGCGGTGTGCGAGGCGCTCCAGCGCGGGGCGGCGTAGACCGGTCGGCCGTCACGGGGCAGGCGCCGAACAGGGTTGCGGCGGTACGAGTTCTCGTACCGCCGCTGGCATGACCACCGGGTTACCAGGCGTCCTCGATATGTCGCCCATCAGGTCGGGATCTTTGCCCGTCACCTGGTGCGGCTGGCCCGTAATCGACGGGTCGACGTCGCGTGGGTGCCCGGTGTTCATGCTCCGGTCCGTGGGGCCAATGCGGTTAAAAGGTGATCCTTTCGGATGTCCTAGGTCTCGCGGGCCGTTGTCTCCTTTGTACTCCAGGTGAGGGACAAGCGGAAGTGTCCGCTCTGCTTCTTTGCGGGCGGGGCCACGGGCTGGTCGCGCGGCTGCCGTGATTCCGCGACTTCAGCGATGCGGTGAATCACCAGGTCAGGCGGTCGCCGTGCGGCGGCGGCTGGTGTACCAGACAAGGCCGGCGGTGGCCGCCGCGGCACCTATGGCGGCCGCCGCGACCAGGGCCGGGCGCGGCGGTACGGAGAACGCGGGCAGTCGCTGCTTGAGCCTGACCGGCCGGTGGAAATCGAGAATCGGCCACCCGCGCGCGAGAGCCTCGCGGCGCAGGGCGCGGTCCGGGTTCACCGCGTGCGGATGTCCGACCGACTCCAGCATCGGAACGTCCGTCGCCGAGTCGCTGTAGGCGTAGCAGCGTGAGAGGTCGTAGCCCTCGGACTCGGCCAGCTCCCGGATCGCCTCCGCCTTGGTGGGACCGTAGGCGTAGTACTCCACCTCGCCCGTGTAGCAGCCGTCGTCACCCACGACCATGCGGGTGGCGACCACGCGGTCGGCGCCGAGCAGCTCGCCGATCGGCTCGACGACCTCGGCTCCCGACGTGGAGACGATCACCACGTCGCGTCCGGCGGTGTGGTGCTGCTCGATGAGGGACGCGGCCTCGTCGTAGATGATCGGGTCGATGATGTCGTGCAGTGTCTCGGCGACGATCTCCTTGACCTGCTGGACGTTCCAGCCGCGGCAGAGGGCCGACAGATAAGCGCGCATGCGTTCGATCTGCTCGTGGTCGGCACCGCCCGCGAGGAAGACGAACTGGGCGTACGCGGTGCGCAGGACGGCGCGGCGGTTGATCAGGCCGCCCTGATAGAAGGACTTGCTGAAGGTGAGCGTGCTCGACTTCGCAATGACCGTCTTGTCCAGGTCAAAGAAGGCCGCTGTGCGGGGCAAGGAGTGGTTTTCCACGTCCCAGAGCATAGGGGCAGCCCATTCGGCGTAAGGTGGGGCGCGTGGGTTTGCCTGAGAGGGCTCTCGGGTACACCATGGAAGTCACGGATCGTTCGCGACCGTGCTAACCCGGTCCGACTCCTCCCCCCCCGAGTCGGCCGTGGGGACGACCCCCGCTCTCCCCCCCGGCGGGGGTCGTCGCATGTCCGGGTGGGTTTTTCCTCTCCCTGCGTGGCCGGAGTGCCACATCGAGGCGGCTGCGGCCGCCTCTTTTGCATGTTCATGATTCATCACGGACCGTAGTCATCGGACTGCTCTGCGGAAGTCGCACCGGAGATGGTGCGGTCCTCACCGGTATGGGTGACCGCGATATTCACAACCGTCGAGTTGTCCACAGTTATCGACCAAGATCCACACGTTTTCCGGGTTCGCTGCACCGTGATTCCTGCGCGGCCCGCTCGCTGCCAGTTCCTGGCTGGTTCCGTTTTGCCGGGCGCGCGTGGCCGGATTGCACCGGCCGTTCATATGGAGGCCGGTTGCCGGCACTTCACATGTCCGCGCATCGCGGGGCCACCGGGGCCGCGCGAGCGAGGCGGACCGACAGCGAAGGGGGAAGCACACCGTGGCCGGAACCGTCACACACGATCCGCCGTCCGCCGCCGGAGGGCGGCGCGGCGGACCGCTGATCGTCACCGAGGACACCGAACTGCTCGACGACCTGCTGCGCCTGTGCGCGGCAGCCGGGGCCACGCCGGAGGTCCACCACAGCGTGCCGGACCGCGGCGAAGGCTGGGAGGCGGCGCCGCTGGTCCTGATCGGGGACGACGCCGCACGACGCGTCCGCGCGGCCGCGCGCCGCAGAGGGGTGGTGCTGGTCGGCCGCGACCAGGACGACCCGGGCGTATGGAAACGCGCCGTCCAGATCGGCGCCGACCACGTCCTGATGCTGCCCGACGGCGAGCAGTGGCTGGTCGACCGGATCGCCGACGTCGCCGAGGGCGTCGGCCGGCCCGCCCTCACCGTCGGCGTGATCGGCGGCCGCGGCGGGGCCGGGGCGTCCACGCTGGCCTGCGCGCTCGCCGTCACCTCCGCGCGCGAGGGCCTGCGCACCCTGCTGGTGGACGCCGATCCGCTGGGCGGCGGACTCGACGTGCTCCTCGGTGGTGAGACCGCCGAGGGCCTGCGCTGGCCCGCCTTCGCCGCCTCCCGCGGCCGGGTCGGCAGCGGCGCCCTGGAGGAGTCCCTTCCCCAGCTGCACTCCCTGCGGGTGCTCAGCTGGGACCGCGGCGACTGCGTCGCCATCCCCCCGCAGGCCGTGCGGGCGGTGCTGGCCGCGGCGCGGCGCCGGGGCGGCACCGTCGTGGTCGATCTGCCGCGCCGGATCGACGACGGCACCGCCGAAGCCCTGGCCCAGCTCGACATCGGGCTCCTCGTGGTCCCCGGCGAACTGCGCGCGGTCGCGGCAGCCGGACGGGTGGCGTCCGCGGCCGGCATGGTCCTGCGTGATCTGCGGGTGGCGGTGCGCGGGCCGTACGCGCCCGGCCTCGACGACCGCGAGGTGGCCCGGCTGCTCGGCCTGCCGCTGGCCGGCGAGGTGCCCGTCGAGGCCGGACTCCTGCGCCCGGCCGAGGGCAGGACACCGCCCGGCGCCGGCGGACGCGGACCACTGGCCCGGTTCTGCAAGGAGTTCTGGGAGCGGGCGCTGGTCGAGGCGGGTGCGGCATGAGCACCTTCGCGGGGCCCCTGCTGGAGGGGGTACGGCAGTGGCTCGCCGAGAGCGGCGCCGAGCCCACACCCGCGCGTGTGGCGCAGGCGCTGCGGCAGCAGGGCCGGGTGCTGGGCGACGCCGAGGTCCTGCGTACCGCGGAGCAGTTGCGGTCCGAGCTGGTCGGCAGCGGGCCGTTGGATCCGCTGCTCGCCGATCCGTCGGTGACCGACGTACTGGTGTCGGCGCCGGACCGGGTGTGGGTGGACCGCGGCGGCGGCCTGGAGCTGACGTCCGTGGCCTTCCCGGACGCGGCGGCCGTACGACGCCTCGCGCAGCGCCTGGCCGCAGTGGCCGGACGGCGCCTGGACGACGCCCGGCCGTGGGTCGACGCCCGGCTGCCGGACGGGACGCGCCTGCACGCGGTGCTGCCGCCGGTCGCCGTGGGCAGTACGTGCCTGTCGCTGCGCGTGGTGCGCCCGCGCGCCTTCACGCTGGCCGAACTGGTGGCGGCGGGAACGGTACCGCCGGGCGGCGACCGGGTGCTGCGGGCGCTGCTCCGGGCGCGGTTGTCCTTCCTGATCAGCGGAGGCACGGGCACCGGAAAGACGACCCTGCTGAGTGCGCTGCTCGGACTGGTGGGGCCGGACGAGCGGATCGTGCTCGCGGAGGACTCGGCGGAGCTGCGGCCCGACCATCCGCACGTCGTGCGTCTGGAGACCCGGCCCGCCAACCAGGAGGGCGCCGGGCTGGTGACGCTGCAGGACCTGGTCCGGCAGGCGTTGCGGATGCGGCCGGACCGGCTGGTGGTCGGGGAGGTGCGCGGAGCCGAAGTCGTGCACCTGCTGGCCGCGTTGAACACCGGCCACGAGGGCGGCTGCGGGACCGTCCACGCCAACGCCGCCGCGGACGTGCCCGCCCGCCTGGAGGCCCTCGGCACGGCGGCCGGGCTCGACCGGGCCGCGCTGCACAGCCAGTTGGCGGCCGCCCTGTCGGTCGTCCTGCATCTGGTGCGGGACCGCGACGGGCGGCGGCGGATCGCGGAGGTGCAGGTGCTGGAGCGGGATGCCTCGGGGCTGGTGCGCACGGTGCCGGCCCTGCGGTGGGGCACGGACGCGTTCGTGCGGGAGCGGGGGTGGGGGCGGCTGCGGGGGCTGCTCCGCGGTGGCGGCGGGTTCGGGCCGGGCCCCGCCGAGGACGAGCGGTCCCGCCCGCGTGGCGGCAGCGAGGGGGAGTGGTGAGCGGCATGGGCGAGACGGTGATGAGCGCGGCCCTGGTGTGCGCCGGGGCGGCCGCGTGGCTGATGGGCGAGTGGCACTCCGGGGCACGGCGGGCGCACCTGCTGCTGGCCGGGGGCGGAACGGTGGACAGCGGCCCTCCGGTATGGCGGCGGTGGCCCGGGGCGGTGCGGCGGATCCGTGGGCGGCTGCGCGCCGAGTGGTGGGCGCCCGTCGCCGGGCTGCTGCTCGGGGTGCTCGGGGCGTCGGTGCTGCCGGTCGTCGCCGGGGCGGCCGGGGTGCCGGTGCTGCGGCGGGTACGGCTGGCCCGGACGGCGCGGCGGGACCGCGAGCGGCGGGGCGACGCGGTGATCGCGCTGTGCTCCGCGCTCGCCGGTGAGGTGCGCGCCGGGCGGCAGCCGGGCGAGGCCCTGCTGCGGGCCGCGCGCGACTGCGCAGGGCTCGGTGAGGCGCAGGCGGCGGTGCTGGCGGCGGGCCGCTTCGGCGGGGACGTGCCCCAGGCGCTCACGGTCGCCGCGGGGCAGCCGGGCGCCGACGGGCTGCTGGGGCTCGCGGCGTGCTGGCGGGTCGCGGTCGACCAGGGCGCGGGCCTGGCCGCCGGGCTGGACCGGCTGGAGGCCGCCCTGCGGGCCGAACGGGACCAGCGCGCCGAGTTCCGGGCCCAGTTGTCCGGCTCCCGCGCCACGGCCGTGATGCTCGCCGCGCTGCCTGCCCTCGGCGTCCTCCTCGGCACCGCGCTCGGCGCCGACCCGCTGCACACGCTGCTGCACACCGGCGTGGGGCTGGGCTGCCTGCTGGTCGGCGGCGTGCTGGAGGGCGTGGGGCTGTGGTGGGCGCTGCGGATCGTGCGGGGAGCGGAGGCGACGTGAGCGCGGACGTTGTCCACAGGCTGGGGATGGCCCTGGGGGTCGCGCCGGCCCTGGTCTGGGCCGTGCGCCGGGTGGTGGGCGTACGGCGGGAGCGCCGGGTGCGTAGGCGGCTGGCCGAGCTGCTGGGCCGCGCAGCCGCCGCCCCGGAGCCGCGTTTCCGGTTCGCGGGCGTCCTGCGGCGCTGGTGGCCACCGGTGGCCGTGGTGGGCGCCGGGTGGGTGCTGGTCGGCGGTGCGGTCGGTGCCGTCGTGGGGCTGGCAGCCGCGGTCGGGGTGTGGCGGTGGCGCCTGCGGCAGACGGCGGCTGCGGCCGAGAGCGAGGCCCTCGACCGGCGTGCGGCTGCCGGGCAGCTGCCGCTCGCCGCGGACCTCGTGGCCGCCTGCATCGCGGCCGGTGCCGGCCCGGTGATCGCCGCGCAGGCTGTGGGCGAGGCACTCGGTGGCCCGGTCGGGGAGGCGCTGGCACGCGGGGCTGCGGAGGTGCGGCTCGGTGGTGAACCGGGTGAAGCCTGGCGCAGGCTGGCCGCCGCACCGGGCGCCGACGCCCTGGCCCGGCTGCTGGAACGGGCCGGCGTGTCAGGGCTTCCGGCGGCCGCCCCGGTGGCGCGGATCGCCGCGGACGCTCGCGCCGACTGGGCCCGCGACGCGACGGCACGGGCCCGGCGAGCGGCCGTGCTGGTCACCGCGCCGGTGGGGCTGTGCTTCCTGCCCGCCTTCATCGCGGTCGGTGTGCTGCCCGTGGTGATCGGGCTGGCGGGCGGGGTGTGGGGAGGGGGTGGTGGGTGACGGGTGGGTGGTGACGCGGGCGGGCTGAACGGCGCGCGGTGACGTGGGCGGGCTGAACGGCGCCCAGTGGGGCGCGAGCTGAACGGCGCCCGTAACACACCCGGACAGCAGCCTGACAGCTCGACAGCGGAGGCAGCGCAGACAGCAGAGACAGCACAGACAGCTTCGATCAAGGGCACGGAACCTCACGGAGGTTGAGATGGGCAAGGCGGTACGGGCACGCGCGCGTGCTCTGGTGTGGCGGATGCGCGGCAGGCGGAAGGAGGCCGGGATGGTCACCTCCGAGTACGCGGTGGGGATCGTCGCGGCGGCGGCCTTCGCGGTGCTGCTCTACAAGGTGGTGACGAGCGGGCAGGTCAGCGCGGAGCTGCAGAACATCGTCAAGGAGGCCCTCAATGCGCGGATGTGAGCGGCGGGGGTGGAAACGAGGGCGGGACGGGGACGAGGGATTCGTGACCGCGGAGGCGGCGTTGGTGCTGCCGGTCCTCGTGATGTTCGCGATGGGCCTGATCTGGGGACTGCTCGTGGTCGCCGCGCAGATCCAGTGCGTGGACGCGGCCCGGACGGGCGCCCGCGCGGCGGCCCGGCAGGATCCGCCCGACGCGGTCGTCTCGGTGGTCCGCGAGGCGGCACCGCGCGGGGCGGAGGTCACGGTCAGCCGGGAGGGTGACCGGGTGCGGGTCGTGGTGGTGGCCGCCGCACCGGGGCTGGGCCGGCTGTCGTACGAACTGCGGGAGGAGGCCGTCGCGGTCACCGAGGACTCGGTGGCCCGGGGACCGCTGAGCGACAGGGCGGTGAGAGAGCGGACCGCCGGTGAGCATGCGGCGGAGATGGTGGAGATCGCCGGTCTGGCGGAACCGGCGGAACCCGCGGAACCGGCGGAACCCGCGGAACCGGCGGAACCCGCGGAACCGGCGGAGGGTGCGGATCCGGCGGCGACGGTGGCGGCGGTGGAGGTGGCGGATGGAAGTCGGTGACGATGACAGGGACCGGGGGTCCGCCACAGTCTGGAGCGTCGGTGTGATCGCCGTCCTGTGTGTCGTGTTCGGCGTCGTGCTCGCCCTGGGGCAGGCCGCCGTGTCCCGGCATCGCGCGGCCGGCGGCGCGGACCTCGCGGCGCTCGCGGCGGCGGATCACTGGGCCGAGGGCGCCGAGGGGGCCTGCGACCGGGCGGCACGGGCGGCACAGGCCCAGGCCACCCGGCTGGTGCGATGCGCCGTCGTCGGCCAGATCGCCGACGTGACCGCGGCAGCGGGAACGGATCCCTTCACGGTGGAGGTGAGGGCACGGGCGGGACCCGCGCAGACGGGGCCGGCGGGGGACCTGCCTGGACCGTGAGGGGAGCGCGTCGGCGAAAGCCACGCGGGTCGCCCGAGCACGGCCGCCCCTCGGACGCCCCTTCCGGACGCACCTCCACCCCTCGGGCTCCCCCATCGGCCCCGGCCCTTCGCCAGGCGTCTCCTCCCGGATCCGGCGCTTCCGTCTCCTCAGGCGTCCTCTCCCGGATCCAGCCCTTCCGTCTCCTCAGGCGTCTCCTCCCGGATCCAGCCCCTCCGTCCCCTCAGACCCCCCTCCCGACGCCTGCTCGGGCATCCCCTCCCCGCACCCCCGCAACAGCACCGTGAGAAGCCGCACAGCCCCCCGCTTGTGCAGTGGATCGTTGCCGTTGCCGCACTTGGGGGACTGGATGCAGGACGGGCAACCGCTGTCGCACTCGCAGGACGCGATGGCCTCGCGGGTGGCGGTGAGCCACGCCCGGGCGGTGTGGAAGGCGCGTTCCGCGAAGCCCGCCCCACCGGGGTGGCCGTCGTAGACGAAGACGGTCGGGAGCAGGGTGTCGGGGTGCAGCGGGATCGACACGCCGCCGATGTCCCAGCGGTCGCAGGTCGCGAAGAGGGGCAGCATGCCGATCGAGGCGTGCTCGGCGGCGTGCAGGGCGCCGCCGAGGATCGCCGGGCCGATGCGGGCCTCGTCCAGTTGGTCCTCGGTGACCGTCCACCACACCGCGCGGGTGCGCAGCGTCCGGGGAGGGAGGTCGAGTTTGGTCTCGCCCAGCACCTCGCCGGTGAGGAGGCGGCGGCGCAGGAAGGAGACGACCTGGTTGGTGACCTCGACGGAGCCGTAGCAGAGGCGGCCCTGGCCCCAGGCGACCTCGACGTCCGTCTCCAGGACGGAGATCGTCGTGGTGTCGCGGGCGACCGTGGAGTACGGCGGGTTGGCCTCCTCCACCAGGGCGACCGAGTCGTCCAGGTCGAGGGAGCGCACGAGGTAGGTGCGGCCCTGGTGGAGGTGGACCGCGCCCTCGTGGACCGTCGTGTGCGCGGCCGCCGCGTCGACCGTGCCCAGCAGGCGGCCGGTGCCGGCCTCGACGATCTGGACCGGCCGGCCCCCCGCGCCGCGGATGTCGGCCAGGTCGGCGGCGCGCTCGCGGCGCGTCCAGTGCCAGGCCCTGGTCCGGCGGCGCAGCAGCCTGGCGGCCTCCAGCTGCGGCAGCAGCTCCGCGCAGGCGGGGCCGAACAGCTCCAGATCGTCCTCGGCCAGGGGCAGCTCCTCGGCCGCCGCGCACAGGTGGGGCGCGAGGACGTACGGGTTGTCGGGGTCGAGGACGGTCGATTCCACCGGTCGGTCGAACAGGGCCTCCGGATGGTGGACGAGGAAGGTGTCCAGGGGGTCGTCGCGGGCGACCAGGACGGCCAGCGCGCCCTGGCCGGAGCGGCCGGCCCGGCCCGCCTGCTGCCACAGGGACGCGCGCGTGCCCGGGTAGCCGCAGATGACGACCGCGTCCAGGCCGGAGACGTCGACGCCCAGCTCCAGGGCGGTGGTGGCGGCCAGGCCGAGGAGGTCGCCGGAGTGCAGTGCGCGTTCCAGGGCGCGGCGCTCCTCGGGGAGGTAGCCGCCCCGGTAGGCCGCGACGCGCCGGGGCAGCGAGCGGTCGATCTCCGCGAGCCGCTCCTGGGCGATCACGGAGATCAGTTCGGCGCCGCGCCGGGACCGTACGAAGGCGACCGTGCGCACGCCCTGGACGGTGAGGTCGGTGAGCAGGTCGGCGGTCTCGGCGGTGGCGGTACGCCGGACGGGTGCGCCCTTCTCCCCCTGCAGTTCGGTCAGCGGGGGCTCCCAGAGGGCGAAGACCAGCTCCCCGCGCGGGGAGGCGTCGTCGGCGACCTCGACGACCGGGAGGCCGGTGAGGCGGCGGGCGGCGACGGCCGGCTCGGCGGCGGTGGCGGAGGCCAGCAGGAAGACCGGGGAGGAGCCGTAACGGGCGCACAGGCGACGCAGGCGGCGCAGTACCTGGGCGACGTGCGAGCCGAAGACGCCGCGGTAGGTGTGGCACTCGTCGACGACGACGTACTTCAGCGCCTTCAGGAAGGAGGACCAGCGGGGGTGGGACGGCAATATGCCCCGGTGCAGCATGTCGGGGTTGGTCAGCACGTACGTGGCGTACTGGCGGATCCACTCGCGTTCCTCGAACGGAGTGTCGCCGTCGTACACGGCCGGGCGTACGGCGTGGCCCAGCGGATGTGAAAGTTCCTTCACGGCACGGCACTGGTCCGCCGCTAGGGCCTTGGTGGGGGCGAGGTAGAGGGCGGTGGCGCCGCGGCCGTTCGGGGCCTCGGCGCCGTCCAGGAGGGTGGAGAGGACCGGCACGAGGTAGGCCAGGGACTTGCCGGACGCCGTGCCGGTGGCGACGACCACCGACTCGCCGTCCAGCGCGTGTCCGGCGACCCGTGCCTGGTGGGCCCAGGGGTGTTCGATGCCCGCGGTCCGCACCGCGGCGACGACCTCGGACCGGATCCGGTCCGGCCAGACGGCATGCCGACCCGCGCGCGGGGGCAAGTGCTCCGTATGAGTGATGCGCGAAGCCCTGTTCGGTCCCGAGGCGAGGCGGTCCAGGACCGCGCCCGGCGCGGGGCGGGATGCGGTGTCCGTCGGGGATCGATCGGATCGGTGATTCTTGGCCATCGGCACCGAGTGTGTCACTGGCGTGACGGACAATGGGTCCAAGGCGTCGTGCACGCCTGCCGGTAAGTGATTGAATGCCATCGCGGCTGGCGAACCGTCCCGGGGGATCTGCCGAGATGTCCCAAGGACGACCGCTCGATAGCAAGGTGCTGGAGGATCCGTGGACCTGTCCCTGTCGACCGAGACCATCGGCGATCGCACGATCGTCAGGGTCGGTGGCGAAATCGACGTATATACCGCGCCCAAGCTGCGCGAGCAGTTGGTCGAGCTGGTGAACGACGGCAGTTTCCACCTCGTCGTCGACATGGAGGGCGTGGACTTCCTCGACTCCACCGGGCTCGGCGTGCTGGTCGGTGGCCTGAAGCGGGTGCGCGCCCATGAGGGCTCCCTGCGCCTGGTCTGCAACCAGGAGCGCATTCTCAAGATCTTCCGTATCACCGGCCTCACCAAGGTGTTCCCCATCCACACCTCGGTCGAGGAAGCGGTGGCGGCCACCGACTGATCACCGTCCCGGGCCGCGGGCCCGGGACGGCAGACCTCGAAGAGGGGCCCGGACCTCGGCCGTCCGGCCGGCCCCCCGCGCACACCCGTAGCTCAGAGGGGGATGCATGGCCACCGTCGAACTCCGCTTCAGCGCGCTGCCGGAGCACGTCAGGACCGCCCGACTGGTGGCGGCCGCGGTGGCGCGCAGGGCCGGGGTGGACGAGGCCGTCCTCGACGAGGTGCGGCTCGCCGTCGGCGAGGCCTGCTCCCGGGCCGTGGGGCTGCACCAGATCGGCGGGATCACGGCGCCGGTGAAGGTGGCGCTGATCGAGGAGGAGAAGCAGTTCTCCATCGAGGTCGGCGACGAGGCGCGGCATGCCCCGACCGGGGTCCGGACGGCCGCCGCGGCCGCCGAGGATCCCGACGCGGAGGCCGAGGAGGACGAGATGGGTCTGGCGGTCATCAGTGGCCTGGTCGACGATGTCGAGGTCACCGCCGGGGAGCACGGCGGGCTGATCCGCATGACCTGGCCGACCACGCCGCCGCCGGCCGTGGTGCTCCCCTGACCACCGTCACTCCACTGGCGTAATCGCTGCGAGGGCCCTGCTGAGCAGGGCCCTCGTCGCTTTTCCCGGGAACCGACCGGAATTCGTGAAGTAATTCACGATCCGTGATGGATCAATTGGCTGGTCGGCGCCCCTGCATTTCGATCAAGCGGCTACACGTCCGGGGTATTACCACTTTCGGGTTCGGTGGCTTCCTGCGATCATTTGCGGTGAAGCATGGGACGACTAATTCGGTTTGCCGCGCCCTGTTTTGATCAGGTTCGGCTCCCTACAATCCGTCCACATCGTGAGCTCAGCCCAAGCGTCAAGGAGGACGAATGGCGGGGCTTTCTACCCCTCATCGGCTGGACCGTCTGGACCACGCGACCTTCGCAGCCGCGGTGCTGACCGACGACAACCGGGTCATGGTGATGGTCATCGCGGCCGTCGCCCTGGCCGCGCTCGTGGTGGCCGGCGTGCTGCTGCGCCAGGTGCTCGCGGCGGGCGAGGGCACCGACAGCATGAAGAAGATCGCCGCTGCCGTCCAAGAGGGCGCCAACGCCTATCTGGCCCGGCAGTTGCGCACGCTCGGCGTATTCGCCGTCGTCGTGTTCTTCCTGCTCCTGCTCCTGCCCGCGGACGACTGGAATCAGCGCGCCGGGCGATCGGTGTTCTTCTTGATCGGCGCGGCGTTCTCGGCGGCCACCGGCTATATCGGCATGTGGCTCGCGGTCCGCAGCAATGTGCGGGTGGCCGCGGCCGCCCGGGAAGCGACTCCGGCGGCGGGGGAACCGGAAAAGGATCTCACTCTCGTCTCGCACAGGGCCATGAAGATCGCTTTCCGTACGGGCGGCGTGGTCGGCATGTTCACGGTGGGGCTCGGCCTGCTGGGCGCCTCCTGCGTGGTGCTGGTCTACACGGCCGACGCGCCGAAGGTGCTGGAGGGCTTCGGCCTCGGGGCGGCCCTCATCGCGATGTTCATGAGGGTGGGCGGCGGCATCTTCACCAAGGCGGCCGACGTCGGCGCCGACCTGGTCGGCAAGGTCGAGCGGGGCATCCCGGAGGACGATCCGCGCAACGCGGCGACCATCGCCGACAACGTGGGCGACAACGTCGGCGACTGCGCGGGCATGGCGGCCGACCTGTTCGAGTCGTACGCCGTGACCCTGGTCGCCGCGCTGATCCTGGGCACGGCCGCCTTCGGCGACTTCGGGCTGGCGTTCCCGCTGCTGGTCCCCGCCATCGGCGTGCTCACCGCGGTGATCGGCGTCTTCGCCGTGGCCCCGCGGCGCGCCGACCGCAGTGGGATGAGCGCGATCAACCGCGGGTTCTTCATCTCCGCGGTGATCTCGCTGGTGCTGGTGGCGATCGCCGCCTTCACCTACCTGCCGTCGTCGTACGCCGGGCTTGACGGCGTCACCGACGCCGCGATCCGGGCCAAGGACGGCGACCCGCGGGTCCTCGCGCTCGTCGCGGTGGCCATCGGCATCCTGCTCGCCGCCGTGATCCAGCAGCTCACCGGCTACTTCACCGAGACCAGCCGGCGCCCGGTGCGGGACATCGGCAAGACCTCGCTCACCGGCCCGGCCACCGTCGTCCTCGCCGGTATCTCCGTCGGCCTCGAATCGGCCGTCTACACCGCTTTGTTGATCGGCCTCGGCGTCTACGGGGCCTTCCTGCTCGGCGGTACGTCGATCATGCTGGCGCTGTTCGCGGTGGCGCTGGCCGGCACCGGCCTGCTCACCACCGTCGGTGTGATCGTCGCGATGGACACCTTCGGGCCGGTCTCCGACAACGCGCAGGGCATCGCCGAGATGTCCGGTGACGTCGAGGGCGCGGGCGCGCAGGTGCTCACCAACCTGGACGCCGTCGGCAACACCACCAAGGCCATCACCAAGGGCATCGCCATCGCCACGGCCGTGCTGGCGGCGGCGGCGCTCTTCGGGGCGTACCGCGACGCGATCACCACCGGCGCACGGGACGTCGGCGAGAAACTCAGCGGTGAGGGCTCGCCGATGACGCTGACGATGGACATCTCGCAGCCCAACAACCTGGTCGGCCTGATCGCGGGCGCGGCGGTCGTCTTCCTCTTCTCCGGACTCGCGATCAACGCGGTCTCGCGGTCGGCGGGGTCGGTGGTGTTCGAGGTGCGGCGGCAGTTCCGCGAGCGGCCCGGGATCATGGACTACACCGAGAAACCCGAGTACGGGAAAGTCGTCGACATCTGCACCAGGGACGCGCTGCGGGAACTGGCCACACCGGGGCTGCTCGCCGTCATGGCGCCGATCTTCATCGGGTTCACGCTCGGTGTCGGCGCGCTCGGCGCCTATCTGGCGGGCGCGATCGGGGCGGGCACGCTGATGGCGGTGTTCCTCGCCAACTCCGGCGGCGCCTGGGACAACGCCAAGAAACTCGTCGAGGACGGCCACCACGGCGGCAAGGGCAGCGAGGCGCACTCCGCGACGGTGATCGGCGACACGGTCGGCGACCCCTTCAAGGACACCGCCGGTCCGGCGATCAACCCGCTGCTGAAGGTGATGAACCTGGTGGCGCTGCTCATCGCGCCCACCGTGATCAAGTTCAGCTACGGTGCCGACGCCAGCGTCGGCGTGCGGATCCTGATCGCCGCCCTCGCGCTGGTCGTGATCGTCGCGGCGGTCTACGTCTCCAAGCGGCGCGGGATCTCCATGGGTGACGACAACGCCGAGCCGAGTTCCACGCCGGCTGATGAGGCGGTGGTCTCGTAGCTCGTCGCACCCGGCTCGGCCCAAGGGGCGGGCGGGCGGCGCGTCTTGGCGCGTCGCCCGCCCGCTCCGCGCGTTCACGCTCGCGCCGTGAGCCTTCTCTCCTCGGGCGCAAATACTGCAAGGGGGTGAATATCGGACGTTAGTACTGCGTTTGTCGTCCGCTTGGCGTGTATGTTCCGGGGCCGAGAGCCATGGAAGGGACCAATCCGGTGAACAAGAAGCTCGCGGCCGCACTGTCCGGCGGTGCGGTACTGGTACTGGCGCTGTCGGGATGCACCAGCGACGACGGCAACGAGAAGCTGGACGCCTGGGCCAAGCAGGTCTGCGACGCCGTGCAGCCGCAGGCCAAGAAGATCGCGGCGGCCAACTCCGCGATCCAGAAGGAGACCTCGGACAGCAGCACGCCCGTGGAGGTCCAGAAGACCGACGCGCAGGCCTTCCAGGACATGTCCGACGCCTACCGGGCGATCGGGGCCGCCGTGAGCAAGGCCGGCGCGCCCGACGTCGAGAACGGCGAGAAGAAGCAGCAGGACGCGGTCAAGGAACTCAACACCATCGCCTCCTCGTACGCCTCCCTGAAGAAGCAGGTCGACGGCCTGGACACCAAGGACCAGGCGAAGTTCGCGGACGGCCTCAAGGACGTCGCCACCGAGCTGGACAAGCTCAGCCAGAGCGGCAGCGACGCGCTGACCACCCTGGAGGAGGGCGAGGTCGGCCAGGCGATGGCCAGGCAGGAGAGCTGCAGGAGCGCCTCGTCCACGCCGGCGGCGATCCAGGGCTGACGTTCGCGGCGACCGGGCCGCGCGGTCACAATGGGGGGCGTGAGCAACGCCAGCCTCTCCGCCCTGCCCGCCGCCGACCGTCCCGACGCCACCGCGCGGCTGCGGGACGCCCTCCTGGGGGCCGCCTTCACCGCCGACGGACTGCTCGAACTGCTCGGCGCCCCCGCGTACGCGGCACTGGCGCGCAGCGAGACCGTACCCGCGCTCCGGGCGACACGCGGCGACACGCCGCTGGAGACGCTCGTACGGCTGTTCCTGTTGCAGCAGCCCGTGCCGCACGCGCGCGTGGCGGGCGTCCTGCCCGTCGCCGACTGCCTGGAGTGCGGCTGGCTGACGCGGGTCGGCGGAGACGAGGTCGCGGCGACCGTGGACGTACGGCCGTACGGCGGGCCGGACGGCGAGGACTGGTTCATCGTGTCCGACCTCGGCTGCGCGGTCGGCGGCGCCGGGGGCATCGGACGCCGGGACGAGGGCGTCGTCCTGGGCGTCGGCGGCGCGTCGACGACCCTCGCCGGGATCACGGTGCGCACGCCCGTCTCCGCCGCCCTGGACCTGGGCACCGGCTCCGGCATCCAGGCGCTGCACGCCGCCCGGCACGCCACCCGCGTGACGGCGACCGACGTCAACCCGCGCGCGCTGCACATCGCCGCGCTCACCCTCGCGCTGTCCGGCGAGCCGGGCGCGGACCTGCGGGAGGGCTCGCTCTTCGAGCCGCTCGCGGACGACCAGACGTTCGACCTGATCGTGTCGAACCCGCCTTTCGTGATCTCGCCCGGCGCCCGGCTGACGTACCGCGACGGCGGCATGGGCGGGGACGATCTGTGCCGCACGCTCGTTCAACGGGCGGGGGAGCGGCTGAACGAGGGCGGGTTCGCGCAGTTCCTGGCCAACTGGCAGCACGTGGCGGGGGAGGACTGGCAGGAGCGGTTGCAGTCGTGGGTGCCGCACGGCTGCGACGCGTGGATCGTGCAGCGCGAGGTGCAGGACGTCACGCAGTACGCCGAGCTGTGGCTGCGCGACGCCGGCGACCACCGGGGCGGCGTGGCGGAGTACCAGGCGCGGTACGACGCCTGGCTGGACGAGTTCGAGGCGCGCACGGTGCGGGCGGTCGGGTTCGGGTGGATCACCCTGCGCAAGCGGGCGGCCGAGGTGCCCTCGATCACCGTGGAGGAGTGGCCGCACCCGGTCGAACAACCGCTCGGTGAGACGGTCCGGGCGCACTTCGAGCGGCTCGACCACCTGCGGTCGCGGGACGACGCGGCCCTGCTGGAGGAGCGCTTCCGGCTGGTCGCCGAAGTGGTGCAGGAGCAGGTCGGGCTGCCCGGCGCGGAGGACCCGGAGCATGTCGTGCTGCGGCAGCACCGGGGCATGCGGCGGGCCACCAAGGTAGACACGGTGGGCGCGGGATTCGCCGGCGTGTGCGACGGGTCACTGACCGCGGGGCGCATCCTGGACGCCATCGCCCAGCTGGTCGGCGAGGACCCGGTGCTGCTGCGGGACCGGACGCCGGCGCAGATCCGGTTGCTGGTGGAGCAGGGGTTCCTGGAGCCGGCGGACTGAGGTGAGCGGGGGCGCGTGCGGGTGGGGTGCGCGCCGGGGGGCGGGGACGCGCGGACAGACCGCGGGCACGTGAGAGGGCACGAGGACGCGCGGGATGGGCCGGGGGCGTGGCGTGGGTCGATGAGGGCGCGCGGGACCGCCCGAGGGCGTGCGGGTCGGAATCAGGGCGCAGGGGACAGACCGTGGGCGCGCGCCGAACCCCCCGGCCGTCGCGGCCCGGCCGGGACCAGGGATGAACGGACCGTGGGCGCGCGGGCCGGGACGAGAGCGCGCGGTACGGGCCGGAGGCGCGCGGCCGGTCCGTGCGGCGAGTGCGTCCGGCGCAGGGCCGGGACGGACGGGCCCGGGCCGTCGGCCCGTACCCGGCGGCACACGGACCGCCCCCGGACCGGCGCCCCACGGCAGTGGGCAAACCGGCCAACATCACGGACGCCGCGGCACGGGACGAGCCGGCGGCCGAGGGGCGGGCCCGGCCTCTCGGTGAGCCGGCCCGGCGCGGGCCGCCGGGACGGGGCGCCGAAAAAAATTATGCCGAACCCCGCCCTGCTGGATTCCGGCCGCGGCCGGAAGCAGCCGCACCGTCCCGTCGACCCCTCGTTCACGTCGGATTCGCCTGGGCGCAGCCCGTGCGTGCCAACCTCCCGGGGAGTGCGGACTCACCGACGGGACAAAGGGGTACGCGAGCCATGGAGAGCGGACCGGCGATCTTCACGGGAGTGGTGTTCGCCCTGTTCGGAGGCGGCCTGCTGGTGTGGACGGCGACCCGGACGCGCCGCCGCGAGCCCGTCGCCCACGGTGTGAACCCGGTCGCATCGGCGACCCTCGCGGGCATCGCCGCGGTGATCTCGCTGACCCTCGGAGCGTGGTGCTTCAGCCAGGTCTGACGATCGAGGACGCGTTCCACCTGGGGTGATCGGTAGTGCACACTCCGGATGGACGCGTACGGATCGGTGGACACGCCGGGCGGCAGGAATGGCGGTAGTCGGGTTACCGTTCGAGTGGCCGTTGCGGGCTTTTCCCGTTTGACACGGGGGCGGGATGTACCGTCACACTCCGCAGCGTCACCAGCGAGTGAGCCGAGAAAGGTGACCTGACCCCGGGAGCAAGGCCTGGGGAGACCCCAGCGTCGACCGGAGAGAAGAGCGAAGTTGTCCCCGACCAGCGAGACCGCACAGGGCGGCCGCCGACTCGTCATCGTCGAGTCGCCTGCCAAGGCGAAGACGATCAAGGGCTACCTCGGCCCCGGCTACGTCGTCGAAGCGAGCGTCGGGCACATCCGCGACCTCCCCAACGGTGCCGCGGAGGTGCCGGAGAAGTACACCGGCGAGGTCCGCCGCCTCGGCGTGGACGTCGAACACGACTTCCAGCCCATTTATGTGATCAACGCCGACAAGAAGGCGCAGGTCAAGAAGCTCAAGGACCTGCTGAAGGACTCCGACGAGCTCTTCCTCGCCACCGATGAGGACCGGGAGGGCGAGGCGATCGCCTGGCACCTCCAGGAGGTCCTGAAGCCGAAGATCCCGGTCAAGCGCATGGTGTTCCACGAGATCACCAAGGACGCGATCCGGGAGGCCGTGGCCAACCCGCGCCAGCTCAACCAGAAGCTCGTCGACGCCCAGGAGACCCGCCGCATCCTCGACCGCCTCTACGGCTACGAGGTCTCGCCGGTGCTGTGGAAGAAGGTCATGCCGCGGCTGTCGGCGGGCCGCGTCCAGTCGGTCGCCACCCGGCTCGTGGTCGAGCGGGAACGCGAGCGCATCGCGTTTCGTTCGGCTGAGTACTGGGACCTGACGGGCACCTTCGCGACCGGCCGCGCGGGGGATCCGTCGGACCCGTCGTCGCTGGTCGCCCGCCTGCAGACCGTCGACGGCAGGCGGGTCGCGCAGGGCCGCGACTTCGACTCCCGGGGACAACTCAAGAGCGCGAACATCCTCCACCTCGACGAGGCGAACGCCCGCGCGCTGGCCGCCGCCCTGGCCGGCACCCGCTTCTCCGTCCGCTCGGTCGAGTCCAAGCCGTACCGCCGCTCGCCGTACGCCCCGTTCCGTACGACGACGCTCCAGCAGGAGGCCAGCCGCAAGCTCGGCTTCGGCGCCAAAGCGACCATGCAGGTCGCACAGAAGCTGTACGAGAACGGCTACATCACGTACATGCGCACGGACTCCACGACGCTGAGCGACACGGCGGTCAGTGCCGCGCGCGCCCAGGTCACGCAGCTGTACGGCGCCGACTACCTGCCGGACCGGCCGCGCACGTACGCCGGCAAGGTCAAGAACGCGCAGGAGGCGCACGAGGCGATCCGCCCCTCGGGTGATCGTTTCCGCACGCCCGCCGAGACGGGGCTGACCGGCGACCAGTTCAGGCTCTACGAGCTGATCTGGAAGCGGACGGTCGCCTCCCAGATGAAGGACGCGACCGGCAACAGCGTGACGGTGAAGATCGGCGGCACCGCCGCCGACGGCCGCGACGTCGAGTTCAGCGCCTCGGGCAAGACGATCACGTTCCACGGCTTCCTGAAGGCGTACGTCGAGGGCGCCGACGACCCGAACGCCGAGCTGGACGACCGCGAGCGCAGGCTGCCGCAGGTCGGCGAGGGCGACCCGCTGACCGCCGAGGAGATCACCGTCGACGGGCACGCGACCAAGCCGCCGGCCCGGTACACCGAGGCTTCGCTGGTCAAGGAGCTCGAAGAGCGCGAGATCGGCCGCCCGTCGACGTACGCGTCGATCATCGGCACGATCCTCGACCGCGGGTACGTGTTCAAGAAGGGGACGGCCCTCGTCCCCTCCTTCCTGAGCTTCGCCGTGGTCAACCTCCTGGAGAAGCACTTCGGGCGGCTCGTCGACTACGACTTCACCGCCAAGATGGAGGACGACCTCGACCGCATCGCGCGCGGTGAGGCGCAGGCGGTGCCGTGGCTGAAGCGGTTCTACTTCGGCGAGGGCACCGTGGCGGGCGTGGCCGCCGACGCCGGCAACGGCGACGGGGACCACCTCGGCGGCCTCAAGGAGCTGGTGACCGACCTGGGCGCGATCGACGCGCGCGAGGTGTCGTCGTTCCCGGTGGGCAACGGCATCGTGCTGCGGGTCGGGCGCTACGGCCCGTACATCGAGCGGGGCGAGAAGGACACCGAGCAGCACCAGCGGGCCGACATCCCCTCCGACCTGGCACCGGACGAGCTGAGCGTCGAACTCGCCGAGGAACTGCTCGCCAGGCCCAGCGGCGACTTCGAGCTGGGCACCGACCCGGCGACCGGCCACACGATCGTCGCCAAGGACGGCCGCTACGGCCCGTACGTCACCGAGGTGCTGCCCGAGGGCACGCCGAAGACCGGCAAGAACGCCGTGAAGCCGCGCACGGCCTCGCTGTTCAAGTCGATGGCGCTGGACACCGTGACGCTGGAGGACGCCCTGCGGCTGATGTCGCTGCCGCGTGTCGTCGGCACGGACGCGGAGGGCGTCGAGATCACCGCGCAGAACGGGCGCTACGGGCCATACCTGAAGAAGGGCACCGACTCCCGGTCGCTGCAGTCCGAGGACCAGCTCTTCACGATCACGCTGGAGGAGGCGCAGGCGATCTACGCCCAGCCGAAGCAGCGTGGCCGGGCGGCCGCCAAGCCGCCGCTGAAGGAGCTGGGCGAGGACCCGGTCAGCGGCAAGCCGGTCGTGGTCAAGGACGGCCGCTTCGGGCCGTACGTCACCGACGGCGAGACCAACGCGACCCTGCGCTCGGGCGACAGCGTCGAGACGATCACGCCGGAGCGCGGCTTCGAGCTGCTCGCCGAGAAGCGCGCGAAGGGACCCGCCAAGAAGACGGCGAAGAAGGCCCCCGCCAAGAAGGCTCCGGCGAAGAAGACGACGACCGCGAAGAAGACGGCCGCCAAGACCACGGCGGCGAAGAAGACGGCCGCGAAGACGACGACGGCCGCGAAGAAGACCGCCGCGAAGAAGGCGACGGCGTCCCGCACGGCGTCGGAGGACTGAGCCCGGAGTCCCGTGGCTCACCCGTCCACCGCACGTTCGCGGAAGTGGCGAAACGCACACCCCGGCATCACATCGGTGTCGGGGCGTGCGGACGTTCGGGCGGACGCACGGCAGTGTCGGTGCGGCCCGATAGGCTGAACGCATGACGCGAGCCGAGCAGCCTACGGCCCATCAGCCGGCCCCCGACGAAGCACTGGTCGCAGACTCCCGCGAGCGTGCCGTGCGCGCGCTGCTGCGCCGGCCGCTGCTGAGGCGGCTGTGGAGCGCACAACTGGTCAGCGGCGTCGGCGACGTGCTCGCGCTGCTGGTGCTGGTCGTCCTCGTCCTCCAGGCGGCGATCGCCGCGGGATCGTTCGGCGGCGGGTACCGGGGCGTGGCGTTCGCGGTGGCGGCCGTCTTCGGGGTGCGCGTCCTCGCGACGCTGCTCTTCGGCGCCGTCCTGCTCGGCCCGCTCTCCTCGCTCACCTCGCAGGACGGCCCGCTCGACCGCCGCTGGACCATGGTCGGCGCGGACGGGCTGCGGGCCGCGCTGCTGATCGTCGCGCCGCTGTGGATCGACTGGACGCCGGACGACGCGCTCGCCGTGCTGCTGGTGACCGTCTTCGTCACCGGTGTCGCCGAGCGGTTCTGGACGGTGTGCCGGGAGAGCGCCGCGCCCGCGCTGCTGCCCGCGCCGCCGCCGGAGGGCGCGACGGTGCGGCCGCTGCCGGACCACATGGACGCACTGCGCCGCCTGTCACTGCGTACCACCTTCCTGGCCGTCCCCGTCGCGGCGGCCGCGCTGGTCGTCGCGGGACTGTTCAACAATCTGCTCGGCGCCGGGATCGACTGGTTCGCCCAGCACCAGGCGGCCCTCGCCTCGTATGTCGCGGCGGGCCTGTTCGCCGCGTCCCTGTCCGTGCTGACCTTCCTGGACGTGCCCGGCACCCGCACCCCCCGCGCGCGGTCCCCGCTGGAGGGGCTGCGCCGTCCCCGGACGGCCGCGGGCAGCGACAAGGGCCGTACGGGCGCGATGCCGCTGCTGGTGCTCGCCTGCGCGGCCGTCGCCGGCGCGGTGGCCGCCGTCGTCGCCGTCTCCGTGCTGCACGCCAAGGACCTGGGCGGCGGCCCGGTCACGTACGGACTGCTGGTGTGCCTGCTCACCGGTGGCGTGGCCGTCGGTGTCCGGACGGCACCGAAGGTGCTGGTGACGCTGTCGCGGCGCCGCATGCTGGCCCTGGCGATCGCCTTCACCGGCGTCGCCCTGCTGGCCGCCGGGCTCGTCCCGGACGTCGCCACCGTGCTGCTGATCGTCGCGCTGGCCGGCGTCGGCGCGGGCGTCGCCGCCAACACCGGGCACGCGCTGCTCGACCAGGAGGCCGAGGACTTCCGGCGGGCCCGCACGACCGAGCACCTGCACGCCGTGGTGCGCGTCTTCGTGGCGCTCGGCGCTCTGGTGGCGCCCCTGGTGGCGGCCCTGATCGGGCCGCACCGGCTGGAGAACGGCAAGTTCGTGTTCGCGCACGGCGGGGCGGCGTTCACACTGATGCTGGTCGGCGCGCTGCTGCTGCCGGTGGCCGCGCTGGTGCTGGCCAAGCTCGACGACCGCTCCGGGGTGCCGCTGCGGCAGGACCTGCGCCACGCGCTGCTGCGCGGCGACGACCCGGAGCCGGCGACCGCCGCCTCCGGGTTCTTCATCGCCCTGGAGGGCGGCGACGGCGCCGGCAAGTCCACCCAGGCCGAGGCGCTCGCCGAGTGGATCCGGGCCAAGGGCCACGAGGTGGTGCTGACCCGCGAGCCGGGCGCGACGCCGGTGGGCAAGCGGCTGCGGTCGATCCTGCTGGACGTCTCCAGCGCCGGGCTGTCGCACCGCGCGGAGGCGCTGCTGTACGCGGCGGACCGCGCCGAACACGTGGACACCGTGGTGCGGCCCGCGCTGGAGCGCGGCGCGGTGGTGATCTCCGACCGGTACGTCGACTCCTCGGTGGCCTACCAGGGGGCGGGCCGCGACCTGTCGCCGACCGAGATCGCCCGAATCAACCGCTGGGCCACCCACGGGCTGGTCCCGCACCTGACGGTCCTGCTGGACGTCTCGCCGGAGACCGCGCGCGAGCGGTTCACGGAGGCGCCGGACCGGCTGGAGTCGGAGCCGGCCGAGTTCCACGCGCGCGTGCGCTCCGGTTTCCTCACCCTGGCCGCCGCCGACCCCGGGCGGTACCTGGTGGTGGACGCCGGGCAGGAGCCCGAGGCGGTCACGACCGTGGTGCGGCACCGGCTCGACCAGCTGCTGCCGCTGTCCGAGGCCGAGGTGAAGGCCCAGGAGGAGGCGCGCCGCAAGGCTGAGGAGGAGGCCCGCCGCAGGGCCGAGGAAGAGGCCGCCCGCAAGGCGGAGGAGGAGCGCCTGGAGCGGGAGCGCCAGGAGCAGCTCGCCCGGCTGCGCGCCGAGGAGGAGGAGCGCAAGCGCCGCGAGCTGGAGGAGGCGCAGCGGCGCGAGGCCGAGCGGCAGGCGGAGGAGGCCCGGCTGCGGGCGGAGGAGGCCCGCCGCCGCGCCGAGGAGGAGCGGGCCCGGCTCCTCGCCGAGGAGCGGGCGCGCGCCGAGGAGGAGGCCCGCCGCAAGGCGGAGGAGGAGCGGCGCCGGCAGCAGGCCGAGGAGGAGGCCCGGCTGCGCGCCGAGGCCGAGGAGCGCCGCCTGGAGAAGCAGCGCAAGGCCGAGGAGGCGTTGCTGCGGGCCGAGGAGGCACGCCGGGCGGCCGAGCAGGCCGCGGCGGCAGCGGCGGCCGGGCCCCGGCAGGTGACGCCTCCGGCGGTGCCGCCGGAGGCGGCGACCATGCCCACGCCGGTGGTGACCCCGACGAACGCGTCCGGCGGTCCCCTGGAGGACACGGCCGTGCTGCGGCCGGTGCGGCCCGGCGCCGACGAGCCGGACAGCGGGCGCGGGGCCGGTGCCGGTGACTCCGACGCGGAGGTGACGGCGGAGCTGCCGCAGCCGGGTGTCCCGGGGGCGGCCGACGAGACCGCGGTGCTGCCGCCCGTCGCGCCCTCCGGGGCGGCGGACGAGACCGCCGTACGGCCGCCGGCCGGGTCCGGGGCCGCGGACGAGACCGCGGTGCTGCCCCCGGTGCGGGGCGGTGACCCCGCCGACCGGGTGCCGTCGGGCTTCTTCCGGGACGAGCGGCCGGAGGCGGCCCCGGACGGGACCGAGGACCGTACGCGGGAGCTGCCGCAGGTCGACGCCGACGGCAGGCCGCAGCGCCGGCCGCGGCCGGACTGGGCGGAGGAGACCCCGCTGGACGACCTGCCGTCGCTGGCGGACGAGTTGCTCGGACCGCACGAGGACGGGTACGGCGACGGGTACGGCGACGAGCAGGACCGGCGGGGCAGAGGCCGCGGACGCTGACGCGGGCGGGCCGGGCGAGGCCGGAGGAGGCGGTGCGGGCGGCCCGTTGTCAGTGGCCGCCCGCACAATGGAGGGCGTATCGCGGAGTGTGACGGAAGGGCGGCGTGACCCATGAGCGTGTGGGACGACCTCGTCGGGCAGGAGAGGGTGAGCGAGCAGCTCACCGCCGCCGCCCGGGACGCCGACGCGCTGGTCACGGCGGTCGCGGCCGACGCCCCGCCGCCCGAGGCGTCCAAGATGACGCACGCGTGGCTGTTCACGGGCCCGCCCGGGGCGGGGCGGACGCAGACCGCGCGGGCGTTCGCGGCGGCGTTGCAGTGCGTCAGCCCGGACCGCGCGCTGGGCGGCGCACCGGGCTGCGGGTTCTGCGACGGGTGCCACACGGCGCTGGTCGGCACGCACGCCGACGTCACCACCGTCGTCGCGGTCGGCGCGCAGATCCTCGTGGACGACATGCGGGACACGGTCCGCAAGTCGTTCACCTCGCCGGCGAACGGCCGCTGGCAGATCATCCTGGTCGAGGACGCCGAGCGGCTGAACGAGAAGTCCGCCAACGCCGTCCTCAAGGCGGTCGAGGAGCCCGCCCCGCGCACGGTCTGGCTGCTGTGCGCCCCTTCCCTCGAGGACGTCCTGCCCACCATCCGCTCCCGCTGCCGCCATCTCAACCTGAGCACGCCGTCGGTCGAGGCCGTCGCCGACATGCTGGTGCGGCGCGAGGGCGTCGAGCCCGTCGTGGCCGCCGCGGCCGCCCGCGCCACGCAGGGGCACGTCGACCGGGCCCGCCGCCTCGCCACCGACCCGGCCGCGCGGGAGCGCCGGGCGGCCGTGCTGAAGCTGCCGCTGCGCGTCGACGACGTCGGCGGCTGTCTCAAGGCCGCGCAGGAGCTCGTCGACGCGGCCGCCGAGGACGCCAAGCAGCTCGCCGAGGAGATGGACGCCAAGGAGACCGAGGAGCTGAGGGCGGCGCTGGGCGCGGCGCAGGGCGGCCGGGCGCCGCGGGGCACGGCGGGCGTGCTCAAGGAGCTGGAGGACAGGCAGAAACGCCGGCGCACCCGCACCCAGCGCGACAGTCTCGACCTCGCGCTCACCGACCTCACCGCCTTCTACCGCGACGTCCTCGCCCTCCAGCTCGGCTCCCGGATCGCGCTCGCCAACACGGACGCCGAGGACGCGCTGGAGCGGCTCGCGCGCGGCAGCTCGCCCGAGTCCACCCTGCGCCGTATCGAGGCGATCGCCGCCTGCCGGGACGCGCTCGACCGCAACGTGGCGCCGTTGCTCGCCGTGGAAGCGATGACCATGGCCCTGAGAGCCGGCTGACCCGCCCCGCGCGCCGCGCGAGGTGGCCGTCGCCCCCACGCGTGCCTCGGAAGGTGGCCGTCGCCCCCCGGCCCGCCCCCCTTGACCGGCGTCCCTCGTCCGTGGGACAGCCCGCACTCGTCCGGGGCACGACACGCACGCACGGCACCCATGCCGTCGCGCAGCGTTACGCTCGCTGGATGGTCACAAGGCGCACGCACCGCAGGTCCCGGACCCGGCTCAGTGCCAGGTCCCGCACCGGAGCCACGTTCCTCGCCCTCGCGGCGCTGGTCGTCTCCGCCTGCTCCTCCGGGAGCTCGACGAGTTCCGCCAGCGCGCGGGCGGCCGAGGCGGCGGCCCTCGCGGCGCTGCCCCGGGCGACACCGTCCGCCCTGGCGCCGTACTACGCGCAAAAGCTCGGCTGGCGCTCCTGCGGCGTCCCGGGCTTCGAGTGCGCCACGCTGCGGGCGCCGCTCGACTACGCGCGCACCGACGCCGGCGACGTACGGCTCGCGGTGGCCCGCAAGAAGGCCACGGGGCCGGGCGGGCGGCTGGGCTCGCTGCTGGTGAACCCGGGCGGGCCGGGCGGCTCGGCGGTCGGCTACCTACAGGCGTACGCAGGGATCGGCTACCCGGCCCAGGTGCGCGCCCGGTACGACATGGTCGCGGTCGATCCGCGCGGAGTCGCCCGCAGCGAGCCCGTCGAATGTCTCGACGGACGGGCCATGGACGCCTACACCCGGACGGACGTCACCCCCGACGGCCGACGGGAGGTCGACGGGCTGGTGAAGGCGTACCGGGGCTTCGCCGAGGGGTGCGGCGCCGACGCGCCCGAGCTGCTGCGCCACGTCTCGACGGTCGAGGCGGCCCGGGACATGGACATCCTGCGGGCGGCGCTGGGCGACGAGAAGCTGACGTACGTGGGGGCGTCGTACGGGACCTTCCTCGGGGCGACGTACGCCGGGCTCTTCCCCAAGCGGGTGGGGCGGCTCGTCCTGGACGGCGCGATGGACCCGACGCTGCCGGCCCGCCGGCTGAACCTGGAGCAGACGGCCGGGTTCGAGACGGCGTTCAAGGCGTTCGCGAAGGACTGCGTACGGCAGACGGACTGCCCGCTGGGCGGCCGGGGGACGACGCCGGAGCAGGCCGGCCGGAACCTCAAGGCTCTCTTCGGCAGGCTCGACGCCAAGCCGCTGCCCACGGGCGACGCGGACGGCCGCCGGCTCACCGAGTCCCTCGCCACCACCGGCGTGATCGCGGCGATGTACGACGAGGCGGCCTGGCAGCAGCTGCGCGAGGCGCTGACGGCGGCGATGCGGCAGGGCGACGGCGCGGGTCTGCTCGTGCTGTCCGACGGCTACTACGAGCGGGACGCGGACGGCCGCTACTCGAACCTGATGTTCGCCAACGCGGCCGTGAACTGCCTGGACCTCCCGTCGTCCTTCGCCACCCCGGACGAGGTGCGCAGGTCGCTGCCCTCCTTCGAGAAGGCGTCCCCGGTCTTCGGCGAGTCCCTCGCCTGGGCCGCGCTCAACTGCGCGTACTGGCCGGTCGCGGCCACGGGCGAGCCGCACCGCATCGAGGCGCGGGGCGCGGCCCCCATCGTCGTGGTGGGCACGACCCGGGACCCGGCGACCCCGTACCGCTGGGCCCAGTCCCTGTCCCGCCAGCTCTCCTCCGGCCGCCTCCTCACCTACGACGGCGACGGCCACACCGCGTACGGCCGGGGCAGCGAGTGCGTCGACCGCACGATCAACACGTTCCTGCTGCGCGGCACCCCGCCGGCGGACGGAAAGCGGTGCTCCTAGGGGCCGGCCCGGGCCGGCCCAGAGCCCGGACCCGGCCTCGGAGCCCCGCGCTCCGGGGCCGGTACGGAGCACCCCGGAAACTGTGTAGACTTACCGACGTTGCTGATCGCACCATGGTGCGCACGGCGCGCCGCCTTAGCTCAGATGGCCAGAGCAACGCACTCGTAATGCGTAGGTCTCGGGTTCGAATCCCGAAGGCGGCTCTTTAAAGGACCAGGTCAGATACCCGCTGACCTGGTCCTTTTGCCTGTCCTTGACCTTGTGAGCTGGTGGCTGTGAGCGCTGCTTTCCTTCGATCACCAGGAGGGGAGGCCAAGGGGAGGCCATTGGCGCAGCGACGGTGCAGCGGTGATCGGGCGACGGTTGGATGACAGCTTCGCGGGGCGGCGAACGGAGTGCGATGGGTTACTGCCCCTCGCTGGGACGACTTTGTCGCAAACCAACAAACCGCCCCTCTACGCTGGTCCTCATGACGGACATCAAGAGCGGCACGGGGTTCAAGGCCCTGGTGGCCCAGACCACGGCGGTGCTGCTTACGCGTGGCCTTGAGGTCGAACCGGTAGCGGTTCGAGACGTCGTGGCCTATGTGGTCAACACGGCCGCCGAGAAGGTCAGGCTGGACCCCGAGGAAGCCGTCCATCTGGTCTCGCCGGAGATGGTCGCGGACGCGATCGCTACTGCGGCTGACGACTCCAACGAGGATGCCTCCGCTGTCCACGCTGTGCGCCCGGTTCGTCTGGACACGCGCACGGTGGACGTGCCCACCATGGCTCTGGGGCGCTTGGTGATGGCAGGGGCGCAAGCCGGAAGATATGCGGCGGCCAACGACGACAGCCGGGCGGCAGCTCACGTCATGGACCTCGTGACGGAACTAGGCTCCGCCATGGTGTCGGCGAGGGGCGGCGAACTCGTCGCGGTGCCGGTGGGAGTGCTTGACGAGCTTGCTGAACTTGTCGAGCGGGTCGTCGGACGGGTCGACGCGGGTGAGTGGAGCATCTGTCCGTGCGGGGAGCCGCACGAGCAAGAAGAAGTGGATCGCCGGGTCGTGATCGCCATGAGCCAGGACGCCGCTATCGTCCGGGAACTGCAGACCAAAGCAGATCAGTAGCCGAAGCGTGCAGGGTCACTGGTACGGAACGCGCGGCGGCCGGAGTGCTCTCTGTGGTTGGCTGCCGCGATCGAGCCGAGTGCGCCGCAAGTCGTCGCGTTAAGGCTCGGGCAGGTGCTAGGTCTGAACAACACACCGGTCCTGGTGGAGGTGCTGGCCGACGGCTGAGTGCCGTCGGCCAGCAGGCACCCGCCTTCCGCTGTCGCGAGATCCGCTCGGGAGCCCGGGTTGACCCTCGACCTTGTTTAGCTCACCGGAACCGGGGCGGAGCGGCAGCGGACACCTTGACAAGTGCATCGTTCCTTGAAACAGCCCCGAACATGCTCGCTGATCATGCTGCTGTCGTGGGAAGGTGATGGCGCCCGTGTCCGAGAGGGGCGATGGACACGTTGGTGTACAGCGAGCCGGGCTGTCCAAGCGTCCAAGATCTCTCTACGGTTGGTGTGCGACTGCCTTGCGGGGCTGGAGGGATGAAGGGGGCTGTGTGGAAGCCGAGTTGGCGGCTCTTGCCGCGTCGGGGGCGACGACGCTGGTCGGGCTCATGGTTTCGGAGTCGTGGGAGCGGGCCAAGAGCGGACTGGCCCGTTTCTTCGGGCGACGCGCTCCGGGCGAGGCCGCTGAGGAAGAACTACAGGCGGCGAGCGAAGAGTTGGGCAGCGCCCGGGCGGCGGGGGACGCAGGCGTCCAGGCAGCTGTACAAGCCCGGTGGCGTCAGCGTCTGGAGGGGATATTCCAGGAGGATCCCAGTGCTGTCCAGGAACTGGCCCAACTGCTGTCCGAGCTGGCGCCGGATGCGTCCCGAACCTTCGTCAATCTCGTCAGCGGAGGGGTGAACTACGGTCCGGTCTTCCAGGGATCGCACATCCACGGTGGCATCACCTTCAATGTCCAGCCGGTGAAGTCCTCTGTGTCGGGCCTTCTGGACAGACCGGATCAAGTTCCGCCGGTGACGGTTCCGTTCAGCAATCGGACGGCTGAACTCGCCGTTTTGGACGAGGCGCTCGGCGCGCGATCAGGTGGCTCCGGATCCGTCGGTGTCGGGGTGCTCAACGGACTTCCCGGAGTCGGCAAGACGACCATGGCCTGGTGGTGGGCGGGAGCGGCGCGGGGGCACTTCCCGGACGGACAGCTGTACGTGGATTTCGCGGCCCTGCGCGATGAATCCGGGTCGGTGACCGCCGTCGGTGCGGACGTCTCCGAGGCTCTCGCCATGTGCCTGAGGTCGCTGCCGGGGGGAAGCGGCAACGGCATTCCGAGTTCACTCGCGGAGCGGACCAACCTGTTCCGGTCGCGCTCGGCAAACCTGCGCATCCTGCTCGTCCTTGACGATGTGAACCAGCCCGCACAGGTTCGTGCGCTGATGCCCAAGGGGGCGGGCAGCGCGGTACTGGTCACGAGCCAGGGAAGACTTGGTGAACTGGCTATGGACGGTGCGCGGTTGATCTCTGTCAAGCCGCTGGACGCACACGGAGGGCTGACGCTGCTGAAGGACCGGTGCGGTGAGGAGGCGGTCGAGGCCGAACGGGAAGCCGCGGAACGCATGGTGGAGCTGTGCGGCGGCCTGCCGGTGGCCCTGCAGATCGTCGCGGCCCGGCTTGTTGCCGATGACGGTCTCACCATGACCGAACTGGCCGCTGAACTGGACGACGAGGCCGGAAGACTGGCAGGCATGGCGCTGGAAGGGGAGGAGTCCTCGGTGTCCGCTGTTCTGGGTCCCTCCTACCGGCTGCTGCCACCCGACGCCGCTCGGCTCTACCGTCTGCTCGGATGGCTGCCCGTCGGCGTCTTCGACGCTGGCGTGGCAGCGGTCGCCGCTGATACCGACGCGAGGAGTGCGAAACGCCTGCTGGGTTTCCTGGCGAAGGCGAGCCTGGTGGAGGCCGTGGGTGACGGCCGCTACCGCATGCATGATCTGGTCCGTCTGCATGCGAGGGAGCGCGCGGCGGAAGAGGAGCCGGAGACCGAGCAGGCCGTAGTGACGGAGCGGGTGGGCACGCACTATCTCGTCCTCACCGCGTTCGCCGACCGGGCGCTCAGGCGGGACCGGCTGCGGATCGCCGACTTGTCCGCCCTGCTGCGGGATGCCGGTGATCCCTTCGCTGTCGCCGGCGGGCCGCCTCCGCTGGAGTGGCTGGACACCGAGCGTCCCGCGATCCTGGCGGTACTGCGTACGACGGTTCGGCATGGGCTGTACACCCTGGCCTGGCAACTGGCCGAGGCGTTCACGGTGCTGTTCCTGTACCGCCGTTACCTCGGGGCGTGGAAGGAGTCGCTGGAGCTGGGTGCCGAGGCGGCTGCCGCAGCGGTGGCGTCGGCGGACACGGCCGGCGAGATCGCAGAGGCCGCGGCGGCCGAGGCCCGGCTGCGCACCCTGCTGTCGCGCCCATTGCTGGACCTTGGCGAGAACGACCGGGCCGGAGCGGAACTGGACAAGGCCGCCGCCCTGGCCGAGGCGGCCGGTCACCTCGTCCTGCGTGCCTCCGTACAGGAGTTCCTCGGGCGGTACCGCGACCTCTTCGAACCGTCCCGCGCCGTCGAGGCGTACCAGCTCTCCCTTGAACTCAACGAGCAGGCCGGGGAAACCCGTGGAGCGGCCATCGCCGCCTACTTCCTCGGGTGTGCGCAAGACGCTCAAGGTGATCACGTGGAGGCCATGGCCACGTTGCGCCGGGCGCGGCATGCCCTGGAGGGCCGCGCGGAGCCCGATCGGCGCATGGCGGCCCGGGTGACCGCCGCCATCGGCGTCGTACGTGATCATCTCGGCGAGCCTGGAGATGCGATCCGCGAGCTGCGGGAGGCGGCCAGGGTTCTGGGCGACGAGGAGGCGACGCACTACGAGGCGCAGGCCTTGGTGCAGCTCGCCGACATCGCGGAGCGGATGGGAGGCCAAGAGAGCCTGGTGCGCGACTGTCTGAACCGGGCCCTCGAAATCCACGAGGCAGCCGGCAGCCGCTTGGCGGAGGATCTGCGGCGGCGGTTGGATGACCTCGATCGTTGAGGTCGGTTCCTGGGAACCGTGTGGTGGCCGACTTCAGGGCGGCTACCCGGTCGGCAGGGTGGGGCGACGGCGTATGACGACGTCCTCGTCCCGCGTGTCACCGATGCGCAGCCTCATCCGGGCGTCGTCCAGTGGGCCTCGTTCTCGCAGGCAGGCGTATACGACCGCGGCGAGCAGGCCCGGATCTATGGCCGGGCCGGTGGCTGTGGCCTCCGCGATCCGGCCGTCCCTGAGCCCGATCAGGCAGCAGCCGCCGTGAACGTTCGAGGCGGCGAGGAGGCTTCCGGGGTACTGGGCGAGTGTGTCCGCGATCCAGCGCAGTGCCCCGACAGAGGTGGACGCGGGGTGGCGCCGAAAGAGAACGGAGGCGCTTTCGGTCAGTCGGTGGTCGCGTTCGTCGTCCGCGCACGCCAGATGGGTGAAGCAGGCGGGGGAGTCCGGGTGGGCCGCGTCGTTAGCGCACACGGCTGCCGGAAAGCGGCGCACGGTGACCGTCGGTACCTCGCTGTCTCCGGTGACGCCGGTGGTCACTTCCCATGACGTGACCGGCGAGGCGGGTGGATCCGGAACAGGCAGCACCAGCGGAGACGGCGGCGGGGACGACGGCTCCGGCAGCCTCAGCAGACGGTAGAGGGCGGTGCGGAGCCGGGCGAGGGCATGACCCGGTTCGGCGAAGGCATGCTCGGCGACCGCGGCGTACCGCTGGGGCGTGTGCTCGCGTACCACCTCTTCCACCTGTTGGAACAGGTTCCCGCGTGTGTCGAGGCGGGGCGCGAGGGCGGCCATGTCGTGAACGGCTGTCCCGGGTACCGCGTCACTGCCGAAAGCGGCCAGCAGCAGTGGTGTGCCGGCCGCCGCGCCGTACAGCGTCACCGAACCGTGGTCGCCGATCAGGACGTCCGCCGCGACGAGGGCGGGCCGCCAGGCATGGATGGCCGGCATCAGCAGCAGGCCCGCGTCCAAAGCGGCGGCTTGCAGCGTGTGGATCTGCCAGGATCCGTGAGCCGACCAGACGTTGGGGTGGACGATCGCGCCCACCCGGTAGTCGTCGTAGGGAAGTTGTGAGAGGAGACGCGGGAGAAGAGCCGGGTGACGTCCCAGGAGCGAGGTGGGTCCCCAGGTGGAACTGACCATGACCAGACGCTGGTGCTCCGCGACGCCCAGCGCCTCTCGGTATGCCTTCCTGCGTGGCTGGCTGCCTACCAGTTCGTCGAAGCAGGGGTCGCCGACCAACAGTGTGCGCCCGGCGGCCTTCGGGTGGGTGGCGAGCAACTGCTCTTCCTGCGCTGGATGCGAGACCGCCAGCCAGGCCCGCCCCGTTTCCAGAAGGGAGTCAGGTACGACCCCGGAGAGTCTGTCGTGCGCACTGCGTGAATCCGGCACGAACTTCTGAAAGCCGACACCGTGCGGCAGTACCAGCACCGGACAGTCGCCTTCCGGTACGTCGATGTTCTCGCTGGCGGAAAGGATGAGGTCGGGGGCGATGTGCCCCAGCTGCTCCCAGGGCATGACCCGGCATCCGGCAGCGTGGAGGAGCTCGAGGACTCCGGCGTTGAAGGCGGACGTGGGGTCGTAGGCGAAGACGACGGTCACACGGCTGTCGCCGCGAAGGAGCGGCGGCAGCGTTTCGAGAGCGCGGACGGTCGACGTGACTGTACGGGCGGCGACGACGAGGGTGCGTTCGCCGTGGAAGGTGCTCCAACGGTGGGCGTCACGCCCCACGGGCACGCGAAGCGGCTGACTACCGAACAAGGTGGCCGCCTCTAACAAACCCGCTCCTCCAGCCGGTCAGCGGCTCGCGGCTCGCGGCTCGCGGCTCGCGGCTCGCGGCTCGCGGCTCGCGGCTC